>JAFVOW010000074.1 GCA_017505625.1 Clostridia bacterium
GGCAGAAAACTTATCGCAAAAATGACGATAGTTGGTAAAACCTTAAGAGTTTACTTAGCGCTCGATCCTAAAGCATATGACGTAACTAAACTTTTCCAAAAAGACGCTTCCGATAAAAAGGCTTACGAAGAAGTTCCTATGCTAATGCGTGTTAAGAGCGGAAGGGCAACAAAGAGAACGGTTAACTTAGTAAACGACCTTGCAGTAAAATTCGAACTTGTTAAAAGACCTGCAAACGCAGTAATAGATGCAAGATTTGCTTTCTTACATAAAAATAACTTTACTTTTGAAGACCGTCTTTCTATGGCAGACATAGTTATTAAGCAAGGTTACGAAACGATAAAAGAAGAACTCTTAAAATATAAAAAGGTTAATCCAAGACTTTCTAAAAAGGCAATTAGTTTTAGAAACGGCAGAAAACTTATCGCAAAAATGACGATAGTTGGTAAAACCTTAAGAGTTTACTTAGCGCTCGACCCTAATGCTTATGAATTTTCTAAATTCTTCCAAAGAGACGTTTCAAGCAAAAAGTCTTATGCAGAAGTTCCTATGCTAATGCGTGTTAAGAGTGGTAGGGCTATTAAGAGAACCCTTAAACTCATACCCGATATTGCTGGAAAATTCGGTTTAGTTCTTAAGCCCGAACCTAAGCAATAAAACTTAAACAAAACAAATGCCCAAGGCAAATAAGCCTTGGGCTTTTGTGTTTATTTTGTAATTGTATTGTATTAATATAAACTTTATTTAATTTGATGCTAAATTATTTTTGTATCTTTATTGAAAACAATGCTCGATTATGCTAAAATATCAACGTTGCTTTTTATAATTATTAATAAAAGTTGTACTTTTTAAAAAAAATTGCTATAATATATAAGTAAAATCGCAAAAGTGATTTGATGGAGAATATATGAATTTAGTTATAGTAGGTGCTGGCAAGGTTGGCAGTACTCTCGTTAAAAACTTTTTAACGGAAATGCACGATATAGTAGTTATAGATAAAGACGGCGCTGTTTTAACCGACGTGGTTAACCGTTACGACGTTCAGGGTGTAGTTGGTGAAGGTATAGAAAGGAGCGCGCTTCTAGAAGCAGGCGTTCAAACGGCAGACTTTTTTATCGCTTGTACGCCAAGAGACGAAATAAATATTCTTTCTTGTGTGCTTGCAAAAAAACTAGGTGCTAAGCGTACGATTGCAAGGGTAAGGGACCCCGAATTCTTTAAGGAAATGGACGCAATGAAAAACGACGTGGGTTTAGACTATTATTTTAACCCCGAACGTAGAACAGCCGTGGAAATTGCAGAAGTTCTTAAATTCCCATCTGCTAAAAACGTAGAAAGTTTTGCGGGTGGAAGGGTAACTATGGTAGAGTTTAACGTTGGCGCGGGCAATCCGCTTGCTGGCAAATCTCTTATGGAAATTACCAAAGAATATAAGAGCAAAGTGCTAATCGCAATGGTAACTCGTGGGGAAGAAGTAATTATTCCGCGTGGTGATTTCGTTATCGAACAAGGCGACAACGTGCATATTCTAGCAACTGCCACCGAAATTTTAGATTTTTCTAAAAAATTAAAAATATTTAAGCCAAGAGCAAAATCCGTGCTTATAGCAGGTGGTGGTAAAATTGCTTACTACCTTGCTAAAGATTTACTAGATGCGGGCGTTAACGTTAAAATTATTGAAAGCAACAAAGAACGTGCTGAAGAACTTTCGGTAGAATTAGAAAAAGCGATCGTAGTTTTTGGTGATGCAACTGAAAGGGAACTTTTAGACGAAGAAGCCTTAAAGAATAGCGACGCTTGTGTTGCCGTAACTGGTAAAGATGAATTGAACGTTATTATATCGTTCTATGCAATGAGTAAAGGCGTTGGCAAAGTTATTACCGAAGTAGAGCGTACGTCTCTTAACGATATGGTTAAAAAATTAAGTCTTGATACAGTCGTTTCGCCAAGAGAAGCGATAGCCGACCATATAATAAGGTTTGTTCGCGCGCATCAAGCAGACTCTGGCTCGGGTGTGAATACGCTTTATAAGTTCCACGATAAAGTAGAAGCGCTCGAATTTACCGTAGAAGAAGATTTTAATGCTACGAACGTTAATCTTAAAGACTTGCACGTTAAAAACAACATTTTAGTGGGTGGTATTGTTCGTGGTGAAGAATTTATATTGCCAACTGGTAACACTTGGCTAGAGAAAGGAGATAAAGTTATTATAGTAACGGCTGTAAAAAGCATTACTAAACTTTCGCAAATTTTAAAGTAGTATGAATTATAAAATGATATTGAGCATTATAGGAAAAAC
>JAFVOW010000006.1 GCA_017505625.1 Clostridia bacterium
ACGGGTATGAATAGACTAGGCATAGACGGACTAGACGAGTTAAAAGAATTTCTGGAAAAAATAAAAGGGTGTAAAAATATAGAAATAGACGGAATATATTCACATTATTCTAACCCTAAAAACCGTAAATCGTTAGAAAGACAAACGAACAAATTTTTGCTTGCAAATAATCTAATTAAGAGTTATAATATAAACGTTACCAGTCATATCTCGGCTAGTGGCGGGTTTTTGCAGGGCAAATTTTTCGATATGGTTAGAATTGGTATTCTTCTATACGGTTACACGCCTTATAAAACCGATAAAATAACCGTAAAACCCATTATGAAAGTTAGTTCAATCGTGCTAAAATCACGCACTTTACGAAAAGGCGATACGGCACTCTACGGAGATAAAAAAACTAAAACTTCACTGCCTTTAGCAATAGTTCCCTATGGTTATGCCGACGGGTTGCCGAGAAAACATACAAAAGATATATTTAGTAACCGTTGTATGAATTTAACGGCTGTAAAATCTTCCTTAGGTAAAGGGAAAGAGTTAGAGATAATGCAAAACGCCGACGTAGAGGCTAAAAAGAATAAAACCATAAGTTACGAAGTGTTAACTACTTGTTCGGTTCATACTGAAAAGGTTTATAGGAGTTAAAATGAAATATTATTTCAAAAAAGCATTAATACCGTGGGTATATTTGGTTTTTATGACCGTGCTATCTTTAAGTGTTCACGCAATCGAGAACGTAATACTAAAATACGTTCTTGTTTCGGCAACCTTGTTACTTTATCTATTTATAGTAGGTTCGCTTTCTTATAAAGACGGGGAAAGAGCCTTAAAAATAAGAATTAAAAACGATATAGAGAGAAGAACTATTATTGAAACGGGTGAGGACAGGCATTTAGACCTAGTAGAGGAATACAAATTTTATAAAGGATTTTTAATGGGAATAGTAGTTAGTTTACCACTTTTCGTGTTATTAATCTTGCATACAATTTTAATTCCGTCTTCCAACGGCGTAACCACCGTTTTTGGAACTATTACTAACGTTATATATTCAATGATATTTAATTTTTTCCGTTCGTCGGGCGCTTCGCTTACCGTTTACACTACTTATTGGACGTTACTTTACGTACCAGCCATTATGCTAGCGATGGGTATTCCTTATATTTTAGGGGCAAAAAGCGTAGAAAAACAACAAGAACAAATTAAAAAAATACACGGTCAAATCTACGGAGAATAATTTTGAGAATTATTGGTGGAACTTACGGTGGACGAGTACTTACCGAATTTGAAATCATAGGCGTGCGTCCCACGTCGGATATGGTGAGAGAAAGTCTATTTAATATACTGCGAGATAAAATAGACGGTGCAAGGTTTTTGGACTTGTTTTGTGGCACGGGTGCTGTCGGCATAGAAGCCGTTTCTCGTGGTGCAAGTCACGTTATCTTTAACGACAACAGTTCAAAAAGTTTAGAGTGCTTAAATAAAAATCTAACGTCGTTAAAAATTACCGACGGGTTTTCGGTGAGTTTAAGGGACGGTTTAGCGTTTTTACAATCAACGACGGAAAAATTCGATATAATATATTTAGACCCGCCTTACAGTGCCGAACTCGGCGAAACTGCAATAAGTTACGCACTAAACTGTTTAGCCCCGAACGGCGTTATAATATACGAAACGGACAAGATAAAAGAATTTAACATAGACGGTCTATTTAATTTTGATACAAGAAAATACGGCAGAAACGTTTTATACTTTTTTGAAAGAAAAAAATCGCCTTGCGTGTTTGCGGGGACTTTCGACCCCATAACTAAAGGACACGAAAATCTTATAAAAAGATGTTTAAACGAATATGAAAAAGTCGTGGTAACGCTAGGCGAAAATTACGGTAAAACGCCGTTCTTTGATAGAAAAGAAAGGCTAGAATTTTTAAAACTAGTTTTTGGCGATGATAAAGACGTAATAATTGCCGATTATTTAGAGTTAAAAGATACCTACGCAGAGTTTTTAAATAGAAACGGTGTAAGATACTTTGTTCGTGGTATAAGAAACGATTTAGACGCCGTTTATGAGACGGCTAGCGTTTCTAAAAACAAGGAACTTTATCCTAACGTTGAAACGGTTTTTATTAAAGCCGATAAAAAATACAAAAAAATCAGTTCGTCTACCGTTCGAGAATACGTTAGGCAGGGCAAAAACGTTGCGCCTTTTATTCCCAATAAATGCAAAGACCAAGTAATTAACGCTATTAACAATAAAAAATTAAACTAAAAACTAAACCGATAACAAAACTTAAAACCGCCGATAGTATTTTCGCTAAGAAAAACGGGGCGGTTTTTATATTTGCCTTTTTTAAAAACGCTACCGACTGTGCTATTACGGAAATTCCGCCAAACCCGACTATAAAAGCAGAAACAGGCAAAGAAAATAAGGTTATTCCGCCATAAGAGAGTGCTTTTAACCCTTTTGTGATTTCAAATAACCCTAAAGTTAGTCCGTTAGAAAGATTAACGTCTTTGAAAACTTTATCAAAAACTGCGGTTATGGGCGATAAAACTTTTATAGTTATCAAGACTTCGGTTAAAGTATAAAACAAGGTAATTATAGCACCTACGAAAAGTGATGAACTGACGGCAGAATACACGCAATCTGAAAACGCAAAATCTATTTTACTTTCGTCTCGTAATATATAATTGCTAGGTTTATCTTTTCTACGATAAAAAGAAAAAACTATGCCAACGATAATAGCAGATAACACGTTAATCAAAAAGAGTAAAACCCCAAACAACCTATCATAAAACATCATACTTCCAACGCTTACTATTAAAAACACCGGCGATGAAGTAGAGCAAAACGCCGAAGCCCTTATGCTTTCGGTTTCAGTCAAAACGCCTTTAGTTTTTAAATCGGCAACGAGTTTTGCGCCCATAGGAAATCCCGCAATCACACTCATAAAAAAAGCATAGCCTAAAGCACCGTTTACGTTAAACGCTTTGTTCATTATCGGAGACAAAAAATTGGAAATTTTAGATGTGGTTTTAAGTTCAGTTAAAATAGCCGTTATAAAAAAATAGGGGAAAAGCGACGGCAAAACGCAAGCAAAAAATAGTTTTAGTCCGTCTAAAACGCTGTCCGATAAAGACGGAAAGAAAATAAAAACAAGAGCGAAAAATATCAAAACTAAAAACAACGAAAAATCTAATTTACGTCTTATAATATTTAACATATTTAAATTATATTAGTACTTGAAAAAAAATATAAAGTATGATAGAATATTTTTATGGATTTATTTGATTTATCAGTAAAAAATAACGACAATATTCCGCTTGCCGAACGCATGCGTGCAAGGAATTTAAGCGAGTATTTAGGTCAAAGCCATATCGTAAGTGAAACGGGGCTTCTTCGCCGTGCAATTAAACTAGATAGACTAGGTAGTTGTATATTTTGGGGTCCACCTGGTTCGGGAAAAACTACGCTTGCTAACGTCATAGCAAATTCTACTAGCGGAGATTTCGTTAAGTTAAACGCCGTTTCTTCAGGGGTTTCCGACGTTAAAGCCGTAGTGGAAAAAGCAAAAGAAAATCTTAAACTCTACGGCAAGAAAACCTTTTTACTTTTAGACGAGTGTCATAGATTTAACAAAACGCAAAGCGACAGTTTGCTTCCCGCAATAGAAAAAGGCGATATTATTTTTATCGGTTCTACTACCGAAAACCCTTACGCTTCAATGACTCCTGCAATCGTTTCTAGATGTAGAGTGTTTGAACTAAAAAGACTACAGCAATCAGATATACTTTTTGCACTCAATAAAGCGTTAAAAGATAAAGAACGTGGACTAGGAAATTTAAGCGTTATCGTTGATGAAGACGCACTAAATCATATAGCGAGAACGGCTTCGGGCGATTTAAGAGTGGCGTATAACGCACTAGAACTTGCTTGTCTTACTACTAACCCAGATGCCGACGGAAATATAAGGGTAACGTTAAAAGATGCAGAAGAATCTATTCAACAAAAAGCACTTTCTTTTGACGAACAAATGTACTACGATATGTTATCGGCGTTTTGTAAGAGTTTACGGGGAAGCGATTCTAACGCAGCACTTTACTATATGCAACGATTAATAAAAGGCGGTTGCGACCCCTTGCTTATTGCAAGAAGGTTAGTCGTTCACTCTGCAGAAGACGTAGGTCTTGCCGACCCCAACGCTTTAGTCGTAGCGACTAACGCACTGTTAGCGTTTGAAAAATTAGGACTTCCCGAAGGCTTAATACCGTTATCGGAAGCAATAATTTACGTAGCGGAAGCCGAAAAATCTAACACCGTTGTAGAGGCAATGTATTCGGCTGGCGACGACGCAGAAAAAATTAAAGACGATAACGTTCCCGCACACTTAAAAAATTACGAGTTCGCTTCAAAGGAAGATAAGAAAAATAAGGCTAACTACAAGTACCCCCACGATTTTGGTGGATACGTGGACCAACAGTATCTTCCCGATAGCCTAAAGGATAAAGTGTATTACACTCCTAAAAACAACGGATACGAAAACGTTATCAAAGAAATTAGAAAAAGAAAAGGTAAAAGACAGTAATGCAATCGCTAAAAGAACTTTATAAAATAGGCATAGGCCCGTCGAGTTCACACACCATAGGCCCTGAAAGAATTGCAAACTATATAAAAGAAAAATATCCTAACTGTCAGTACAAAATAATTTTGTATGGTTCACTTGCTGCAACGGGTAAAGGACACGGCACGGACAAGGTATTAAGAAAGGTTTTAGGTAAGGACGTTGAAATCGAGTTTAATTTAACCGAAAAAGATTTGCCTCATCCCAACACTTTAGACGTAATAGTTGTAAAGGACGGCAAAGAGATTAACACTGTTCGTGCTATGAGTGTAGGTGGTGGAAGTATAAAAATTCAAGGCGTAGAGTACGTCGAACCAAAAAGCGTGTACGAATTAACCACCTTCACCGATATAAAGAACTACGTTTTAAGTAAAGGTATACGTCTTTACGAATACGTTTATCAAACTGAACCAGATATAAAAGATTACCTAAAAACCATTTGGCAGGTAATGAAAGATTCAGTAGAACGTGGGCTAAGTAAAACGGGAATACTTCCCGGTGGACTAAAAGTTCAAAAAAAGGCTAAGTATATTTATCAAAGCGACGATATTTTCGTACGTGATTCGCTTTTAAGAAACAAACTTACTTGTGCTTACGCCTTAGCCGTAGCCGAAGAAAACGCCGATAACGGTGAAATTGTAACTGCACCGACTTGTGGTGCTTCGGGGGTACTGCCTGCTGTTCTTTATTACGCCTATAAAAACGAACACGTTTCGGAAGACATTATAATTAACGCTTTAGCGACGGCGGGGCTTATAGGTAATATAGTAAAAACTAACGCATCAATTAGCGGTGCAGAGTGTGGTTGTCAAGCCGAAATAGGTACGGCTTGTTCAATGGCTTCAGGTGCTATTGCCGAAATATACGGTTTAACGATTGACCAAATAGAGTGTGCCTCGGAAGTTGCTATGGAACATAACCTAGGTCTTACTTGCGACCCAGTGTTAGGACTTGTTCAAGTTCCGTGTATAGAGAGAAACACTATGGCTTCTATGCGTGCGTTCGATTCGTTTTGCGTAGCGTACTATCTAGCACCTATGAGAAAAATACCTTTCGATACAATAGTTAAAACTATGTACGAAACGGGAAAAGACTTAAATCACAAATATTTAGAAACTTCTCGTGGCGGAATCGCCAAAAATTATAAAATAGATTAAAAGGAATTCAATATGGACTATTCAGTAAAACTAAGCACAGAATTTTCAATTCGACAAGACCACTCGGCTA
The DNA here is from genome assembly GCA_017505625.1 of Clostridia bacterium. Taxonomy (GTDB): domain Bacteria; phylum Bacillota; class Clostridia; order Christensenellales; family Borkfalkiaceae; genus UBA1259. Next base: position 5,843 of record JAFVOW010000006.1, read on the forward strand.
ACATTATCGC
>JAFVOW010000075.1 GCA_017505625.1 Clostridia bacterium
AAATTAAAAACGTGTTTATTTCTTCAAACGTTTCTCAAATTGAAAGTAATGCTTTCTATGAATCATCCATTAATAAAGTTGTATTTGAAAAAAATACTAAATTAGAATATATTGGCAGTGAAACATTTAGGTATTGTACCCAATTAACTAGTATAGAAATACCTGCAACCGTTACTAAAATAGGGAATTCTGCTTTTGTGGATACGGCTATTAAAACAATTAAAATTCCTAGTGGCGTGACAGAAATTGAAGATTATTTGTTTAGTGGATGTACTAATTTGGAAAATGTTGAATTACCTGAGGGTATATTGTCAATAGGAAGGTATGCTTTTGATAACTGTTCTTCGCTTTCTAGCCTTAAAATTCCTAATAGTGTTGAAAGGGTAGAATACGATGCGTTTTTACATACTGATTTTCTTCAATATAATATTCAAGACGGAATAAAATATTTAGGTAACGATACGAATAAATATTTGTATTTAAGCGATGTGGTTGATGAATTTGACAAAACACGTAAAACTATAACAATATCAAGTGAATGTAAAATTATAGGTGTAGGTGCTTTTTATTATTGTATTTATATGGAAGAAATAATACTACCAGAAGGTTTAAAAACAATAGAAGAAGCTGCGTTTAGTTATTGCACTTCTCTTGTAAAAATAGATATTCCTGATACGGTTAATTATTTGGGTCATGCTGTGTTTGATAAGTGTTATCTCTTGTCGGACGTTAAGTTGTCTAACGGAATAACGGAACTTAACCCTGCTTTGTTTAGAGAGTGCTACGCATTAGCAGATATAACCTTACCGAGCAGTATAAATACGATTAGTAGTCAAGCTTTTGGTGAATGTACCGCTTTGACGACAATATATTTAAATGAAAGTATTATTGATATAGATCCTGTAGCCTTTGCTGGTTGTACGGGATTGGAAAATTATACCATCTCATCTAATAATGAAAATTACAAGACTATTGACGGAAATTTGTATAGTAAAGATGGCAAAATTTTGATAAGTTATGCACCTGGTAAGAAAAACACTGCGTTTGAAATTCCAAGTTCAACGACTCAAATTGGAGAATTTGCATTTAGTAACAACAAAGTTTTAAAAACTATTACTATAAATAAAAAAACGCCCATAGGTCAGTATGCGTTTAACGAGAGTTCCATTACTGAAATAAATTATCTTGGGACTATGACAGAGTGGGAGGAAACTTTTGAAAATAATTATTATTGGGATGAAGGTTCAATTGTTCAAAAAATTATTTGTACTGACGGTGAAATTATTATAGGAGAAAACTCATAAAGAAAGAGTTGACAAAAGAAAATTTTCTTAAGACGTTAAATAAAAATCCAAGTAAAAACATAAGGTGGGGTTACGTTGTGAACCCCACCTTGTTGTTTAATTAAGAAAAGTTTTTTTACTTATTATTTGCAACCGCAACCTAGGTTTCCAAAGGGGTTAGTGTTACCTTTGCATAAGCAACAAATTAAAAGTAACGCCACAGGCAGACAATAGCAACTGTTAAAGAGACCGTTTAGGCAACCACTTTTGCAAAGACAGATGATAAATAAAATTATCAAAATCCATAAGCAACAGTTGTTGCTACCGAAAAAATCAAAACCGTTCATAAATTTACCTCCAAAGTAATAACTAATCTCCGCCTATGTAGAAATTTTTTTGTGTCGGCGAAGTTTTCTATTATCAATATAATCAAAATCGCTTAAAATTGTTACAATTAAAGCTTGATTTAATTGCCTAAAAATTTTATTTATGTTAAAATGTTTTTGCTGAATAGCGAAAATTTAATTATTTCGACTGTTTTACGGCAATAAAAGTTTTTTTCGACGGGTATTCTAATATCAAGAAACTCGATTGGAGGCAAAAATGAATAATCAAAAGTTTTTCACTACTCGTAACGTAGTGTACCTTGCAGTTCTTACGACGCTTTTGGTGGTGCTTAATCTTTTAGGCACGGTGTTTAAGATTGTAACTAACGTTAACTTAACGCTTATTCCCATAGTTTTGGGAGCACTTACGTTAGGCGTAAAAGGTGGGTTTATACTCGGATTTATAAGTGGGCTTATGACCTTTATATTCGGTGTAACAGGTTTAGACCCGTTTACCAATTTCTTATTTACCGAGCACCCCGTGCTTACTTTTTTGATTTGTACGGTAAAAATTACTTTAGGTGCCGTGCTTGGTGCTATCGCATATAAACTCTTAAAAAATAAGAACAAATACCTTGCGACTTTCGTATCGTCTGCAGTTGTTCCCGTTGTTAACACTTTGATATTTATACTCGGTGCACTTTTAATGAGTGAAACTATATCGGTGCTTTCGTCTGCTGAAGGCGTAAGCGTAATATACTTCCTTGTGATTATTTGTGCAGGGGTTAACTTTCTTATTGAATTCGGTATCAATATTCTTGTTGCACCTGCAATACACACGGTTATTCAGGTTGTTGACAAACAACTTATCTAAATAAAAGGGTAAAGATTATGTTACTTGCAATAGATATGGGTAACACCAACATAAAATACGGTGTTTTCGATAACGAAAAATTAGTGGCGTCGTTTAGGGTGTCTTCTAGAATTTCTAGAACAGCCGACGAATACGGCTCGGTTCTCGTTGGACTTTTGTCCGATAAAGGAATAAAGAAAACTGATATTGACGGTATAATTTTATCGTCGGTAATTCCAGCACTTAACTATACTATTTGTCATATGTGCGAGTTCTTCTTTGGAATTTCTCCGCTTATAATAGGACCGGGTGTTAAATCTGGCTTAAACGTTAAGGCGGATAACCCAAAAGAAGTTGGTGCTGATATTATAGTTAACAGTGTTTCGGCGTTTACTAAATACGGTGGTCCGATAGTGGTTATCGATTTCGGTACAGCGACCACGTTTGACGTTATCAGTGAAAAATGCGAACTTATAGGTGTAGTTATTGCACCTGGTATCAAAACGAGTTTAGAAGGTTTAGTTTCAAAAACAGCACAACTACCTATGGTAGAACTTGATGCTCCTAGCACGGTTATCGGGAAAAATACTAAACATTGTATGCAATCGGGTATTATATTCGGTTTTAGTGGTCTCGTTGATAATATTATTAAAAAAATAAAAAAAGAACTCAAAGTAGACGATATAAACGTCGTTGCTACAGGTGGTCTTGGTGAAATTATAGCAAAAGAAGTTAAGTCGATAAAAATCGTTGATAGAACTCTTACGTTAGACGGTTTAAGACATATTTATCAACTTAACAAATAAAAGGAGAAAGGCTATGAAAAAAGTAGGCGTTGCAATATTAGGACTTGGCGTAGTAGGTGGGGGTACTTATAAAATTCTCACCGAAAATAAGGAGTATTTTAAAAGAACGCAAAATATCGATTTAACCGTTGAAAGCGTTTTAGAACTTAACAGGGAACGTGCTTTATCGCTTGGTTGTGATGAATCGATTATTGCTTCTAGCATAGAAGAAGTTTTAACTAACCCTAACGTAGATATCGTAGTAGAAGTTATTGGTGGCGTAACGGTTGCTAAAAATTTCGTTATTAAAGCGTTAAAGAGTGGTAAATCTGTTGTTACTTCTAACAAAGAACTATTTGCTAAGTTTTGGCCTGAACTTGAAGAAGAAGCAAAGAAGAGAAACGTTGGACTTTTCTTTGAAGCAAGTTGCGTAGGCGGTGTTCCGATTATTAGAACTTTGCAAGAAGGTATGCAAGGCAACAACATTAAGTCTATTAAAGGTATTATAAACGGTACAACTAACTATATCTTAACCAAAATGGCATACGAAGGCGTGAGCTATGACGTAGCGTTAAAAGAAGCACAATCGTTAGGTTATGCTGAAGCCAACCCCACTGCCGACGTAGAAGGTTTTGATGCTACGTATAAACTTTCTATTTTATCTAGTCTTGCTTTCCACACTATAATTTGTATTGAAAACGTTTATATAGAAGGTATTTCTAACGTAAGCTTTACTGATATTGCCTATGGTAAAGAAATGGGGTATACCTTAAAACTTTTAGCAATAGGTAAAAACACCGAAAAGGGCGTAGAAGTAAGAGTTCATCCTACATTTATTAAATCGGAAAACCCACTTGCAGCAGTAAACGATTCGTTTAACGCAGTATTTATCGAAGGCGATGCTGTTGGCGACGTAATGCTTTACGGTAGGGGTGCAGGTGCTTTACCTACAGGTTCTGCTATCGTATCAGACGTTATATACGCAGCAAAACACGCTGATTGCTATTACGCTAGTTTCGATAACTCTGAAAAAGGCAACAAAGCAACCAAATTCGTTACGGATTTTTGTACTAAATATTATTTGCGTATGTCTGTTAAAGACCAAGCGGGCGTGCTTACTAAGTTTACCGGCGTATTTGCTAAAAACAAACTTAGCATAAAGGAAGTTAAACAAGTTTCTTACAAAAACGGATACGCTGAAATCATTATCACTACTCACGAGTGCAAGGAAAGTGCGTTGAGAAAAACCTTAGAAAAACTTGTAGATTTAGAAGAAGTTGCAAAAGTAAACGCTTGCATCAGAATCGAAGACTAATTTTTATAAAAAAATTATTAAAAATTAAAGGCTAACGAAATTAATTCGTTAGCCTTTTTTGCTTTTAACTCATAAAAAGTTTATTTTTTTGGCATGAGTTTTTTGTTTGATAGGGCAGTAGCTTGTATAATTAGAGATTCCTTTTCGTAATCGTCAAGTAGCCTAAAGGCAGAAATCAGTTTTTTTTCGTCTTCTGTTTCAGGACTAAAATATTTACTCGAAATAATATTGCCTAAATCATCTTCACGACCTAAAAGATAATCGGTGGTTACTGAGAAGTAATCCGCATAAAGACACGTAACAGTTGCCGTAGGAACAACTTTCCCGTTTTCGTAATCACAAATGACTGATTGTGATATTTTAAGTATTTCAGCAAGTTTTTTTTGGCTTAAATTTTGCTCAAGCCTTAATTCTTTAAATTTATTCATAGATTCATTATAACAAAAATCGAAAAAACGATTGACAAATATCGATAAATCGATTAAATAAGAAGAAAGGAATAGTTTTTTTGTTTAGGGTAGCGTGTGGTATGGATATAGATATGCGTATGCTAATTGAAGAAGAATAATAAAAATTTTACTAAAATAGTTAGTTATTACACCTTGTTCCAAAGATAGGCGAGAGCTTGCGACACAATTTAAAAGACAAACGGCTACTGATTTATAGTAGCCGTTTGTCTTTGTATTATTATTTTTATCATAAACAGTCGCATTTGTTGTTACCAACATATCCCGTATCGTTACATTTACTGCATTTATATTTTGGCGATAAATCATCTAATTTTAGACCGATTGTGGATAACATTTCATTGATTTTAACTAGCAAGTTTTCTTTCTCGGTTTCTAAAGTTTTAAGAGTATTTTCATCGCTTGCAATTTCGGCAAAAGCCAAGTCTTTTTCAATAGAAAACATCCTTTCGTAAAGACTAGAAAACCCTTGAATTTCCATAGCGTTTTCAGTATTTTTTTGAGCGAGTTGAACGGCCTTGTTTCTACGTTTTTCGTATTCACGATTATACGCTTCTAAAGTGCTTAACGTAGTTGTAGTTTCGGGTGTTTTTTCTAGGTCAGAGATAGTAAAAATGCCTGAATTTTTCCAGTTAGATAAAACTCCGTTCATATAAGCGATTGCTGAACTTTTTCCAGCCGAAATTTTTGCTGATTCTAGTATCATTTCTTCGGTAAAATTCCAAGACTTCCAAACTGCAACGTTATCTCTATCCCATGGGGTAGGACGACGGTTTACGCCTGCAACTTTTAGCATTTTTGAAATAAACTCGTCGGTCTTTTTAATGTTTTCAAAATAGTCGCTTACGCTTGTTAGGTCGATATATCCACGGTTTCTTAATTCTTCCACTAAAGCGTCCATATCTTGTAAAGAGTTTTTGCTGTTTCTAAAACAATAAGACGCTATTAGTAGTAAAGTTTGGTCGGTAAAACCAAAAGATAGCCATTTATTAGTGTACGTATCAATGACGGTATCTAAAACTTCTACGTAAATAGATAACGCCTTGTTAATCTTGAGGGCGAGTTGATATGTTTTTTCTTTATTGTCGCTAAAATGTTTAATTTCTTCTTTTGAAAAACTCTTATTAGAGTAGAGTTCTAATATAAACGAATCAAGTTTTTCCATACCGCCTTTTTTAACTTTAGAAGCGGCATAAAGTATATTTTCGGGTTCGAAATTAAGTTCTTCCGTCCATTTTTTGAATAGGTTAAGGTCGGTAACGTCGGGGATGCGCTTAATTGACATGGCACGAAGAATTTTTTCTAGTTCAGCCGATTTAGAAAGATATGAAGAAAGTTCTCTTTCAATTTTGTCTACGGTAGTGATTCCACGATTACCGAAATCTTTAGCAATTTTTAGTATGTAGTTCTTGTTTACCGAAGTACCACTTTTTTCTACGCAGTATTTAACTATCATGAGCATTGCTTCGGGTTTAATACCATAATCTTCCATAACGTCAAAGTAAGCGCTGTACTCGTTGGTCATTATCATACGAGAAGATATGAGAAGTTGTACACACTTATTAAACTCGCCGTATTTTTCGGGTTTATATTTTCTAGGCTTTGTTGAAAGCGCCGATTTAACGGGCATATATTCTACTTGCAAGGGGTCGGTTGAAATAACCGAAACTAGCCCGAATTCTTCATAAAACTTAAAGTATTCTACGACGTTTTCAGGGGATAGCGATAAGGTTTTAGCAACGTCTTTTACGTCACTAGCAAATTGTGGGTTTTTACATAGGAAAAGTCCGTAAAGGTAAACCTTCACGGCGTTGCCGTCAGATAACGGCATATAATCCTGAATAAAGGCGTTTTCTACGTCAGTAAACGCTTTAACAGAAAATTCTTTTGAGTAAAAACACTTCATAATTCACCTATAAGTTACAGCATTTTAAAAAAACACTTGCACTTTTCGTATATAAGTTATATAATATAATAACTAGTATATTATAAAGTCGGAAATTGTCGCCAAAATTTGCGGTAAGGACTATTATAAACTAATTAAAATCAAAAATCAACTAAAAGTGCTAAATTTTGGTTACTTTTATTTCGATGGGAGATAACTTATCTTATGTCAAACGAATTGTTTACTCCAATTACATTGTGGGAAGATTTTTCACTAGAGCATTCGCCGATTATTGAAACTATTGGCGAATTCGTAAGCGGTGACGTTATTATTTCACGTTTCTACATTAAAGGTAGAACGCTTTCTGACGGCGACGTTAAAATCTACGCAGTTTTAGCGAGAAATAAAACTAAATCTAAAGCGCCTGCGGTTTTTGTTTTGCAAGATTTTAAGGATGCTGCGGACGAAACGTTTATAAAGTATCTTGCTGAACGTGGTTATACGGCACTCACTTTCGATTACGCTGGAGATTCTGGTATAAACGGTAATCACTCGGTTTATCCGGCTAGTCTTTCGGGTATAAACTACAAGAACTGTTTCAATAAACTTTCTACCGTAGAGGGCGATGCAAAAAGCACGCCTTGGTACGAATGGGGCGTTACCACCAGATACGCTTTCGATTATTTAAGAAGTTTAGACGGCGTTACTAAAATCGGTGCTATTGGTATAGGAGATTCGGCAACGCTTTTATGGCACTTATCGGCAACGGAAGAAAAACTTGACTGTGCCGTTTTTGCGCTAAACGCAGGTTGGAAAGCATATCACGGTATGAATAAGTTTAAATCAGGCGAAATACCAGAATTTTCTTCTGAGCAGTTAAAATATCTTGCTTGTATTGAACCGCAAAGTTACGCTTCACACGTTAAATGCCCGTCTTTATTACTCGTTGCGTCTAACTCGGACAAATTTGACTTTGACCGTGCGTACGATACTCTTACTAGAATTGATAATAGCGTGTATTCTTCAATAGACTATTCGATAGATTCTAGAGATGCCATAAATACTGACGGTGTAAAAACTATGGAAATATTCTTGGCAAACTGTCTGAAAAACGGTAAGGTAGAGTTACCAAAAGAAACTGATATTGACGGGGAATTTGTTGACGGAGAACTAAAAGTTACCGTAAACCCCGACACCAATAATTTAGAAGAAGTACGTCTTTACGTTGCCGAACAATCGGAAAACCCAGCACTTAGATGTTGGAACGTTTTAACCGATGGAACAGTAAACGATAACGGAACTATAACTTTTAGTTTTGTTCCTTATAAAGAATCTGAACAAGTGATGTTCTTTGCAAGAAGCGTTTATAAATCGGGTTATGGTGTAGGTTCTTGCGTTCTATGTAGAAAGTTTAGGGAAGAAGACGTAAAAAATTCGTATAAAACCAACGTAATTTACTCGTCTAGAAACGGAGAGGGAAAAGGGCTTTTCACTTCGGCTAGAGAAAGTAAGTTTAAGCCTTCTGGGTTAAACGTTACTCAAGACAATTCAGTGAAATTCAAAAAAGGTCCTATGGGAATCGGTGGCGTATGCTGTTATGGTGGGCTTCTATCTTTCAGTTTAAGCATAGAAAAATTTAAGCCCAAAACCGATGCAGTTTTAATGTGCGACGTTTATACGTTAAATGACAGCGTTTTAACCGTTAAACTTATTTCAGATTTTACAGGACAAAAGGTAGAGTATATTGCTACAAAAAGAGTGAAGGGTGCAAACGCTTGGCACAACGTAAAATTTGAAATTTCAGATTTTAAAACTCAAGAAGGTATGGGACTAAAGAGTTTTGATAAAATTAACGCCGTATACTTCGACGTTGATGGAGAACACCTTATTAATAACGTCATTTGGGCTTAAAGGAAATGTATGTATAAAATTCGTAACGATATAAACGAGAATATTCAGCGTGAAGAAAAAGTAAACCGTCGATTTTTGTTGTTTACTGCTTTTCTAGTTGCAGTTTTATTCGTTATATTCTTTTTGTTTACCGAAGTATATTTTAACGTTTTAGTGGAAGGCGATTCTATGAAGCCTACGCTAGAGTCGGGAGACGTGCTTACGGTTAATACCTTAAAAGACGTTGAAAAAGGTAATATTATAATCGTAGATAACCACGGTAAACTTATTATAAAAAGGGCGATTGCCGTTGGTCACGATAGAGTAAAAATAAAAGACGGTTACGTATTCGTTAACGGAAAGTTACTAGAAGAAGATTATATTCTAAAACAAGGTTCTACCGATAATTTTGCGTGGGGAGAAGAAGATTATGTTTTAGGTGCTAACGAAGTTTTCTATCTCGGCGATAACCGTGAAGACAGTAGCGACAGCCGTATTTACGGCACTTGTACTTTGGAAAACGTTAAAGGGGTTGTTGAAGATTGGTCGCTAAACCCTAGCGGAATAGCGTTGTTTTTTCATAGGTTTTTAAATTTTACTAGTGGCGTAAACTCATAGATAATAGGAGAGCGTAATGATTTTTTACAAAAACCGATTAATATTCGGCACTATTAGAAGAATAATAAAAACGGTTTTTAGCGTGTTGTATAAAATTATCAAGGCGTTTAATCTTCACGTTACGCTTTTCGTGTTATTGTTAGGAATTGTTCTTGCCATCGCTGGTACAATAAATAAAGAAGATTCAAGTTTTATCGTTTATCTAGTAGTTTTAGGATTATCAGTTGTTTACGCAGAAATAAAAACTTTTAATAGTATTTTTAAGCCGAACAATAAAAAATCTAGCGTTAAAATTATGAAGGTTAGCGAAAACCAGATAGAACAACAAGCTAATGAGCAAGCTAATGAGCAGGTTAAGGAACAGGTGCAACAACAAATGCAACAATTTCAACCCAAATCCTCTGCTTATCAGCCTCAACCGATAGTTCCTCAGGTAGAGAAACCTAGGTATTACGCTGTTAAAAATAATCCTTCGTATGTGTACGCTGAATATTCAGATAGATACGAATTGTTCTTAAAAACTTCTACGGGGTTAAAAAAAGTTAGAGTGGACTACAAATAGTAAAGGGGTAATATGATAAACTATTTTGAAAAAGAATTTCTAGATAATGTAAGCAAACAAAGAAAAAGAACGCTTTTAATTTATTTTTTAGTAGTGGCACTCTATCTAGCGATGAGCGTTATCGTTATGGTAAGATATTTAAGGCTTCCGTACGGAAGTCCACAAATCGCTCCACTAAAAATAGTAGAATTTGTATTGACGTTTATTTTAGTGGTTTTTTCTTTTATATATCTCGGCATAAAATACAAAAGAATCAACAAGTATTACACTTTGTGTAAGAATATTACGGGTGGTATAAAAGAAGAATTTACGGCATATTTTTTCGAGTATGACGAAAGTCTTAGCACTAAAGACGGTGTAGACGTTAAAGCATTAGTATTCTTACAGTGGAACAAGTTCAAAAATAGTTTTTTCGAACGTAAGGTTTGGGTGTTTTATGAAAAACCTTTCCCAAAATTTAATGAACACGACAAAGTGAGATTTATTACTCAAGGCAACGTTTTAGTAAGTTATGAAATTTTAGAAGAGGAAGAATAAAAGGTTATGCAAAAAAGAAATTGGGCTACCGAAGATATATATAAAGACCTAACCGAGTGGGAAAAAGATTACGCTGAAATTGAAAAAAATTCAGACTTTTCCGAGTTTAAGGGTAAACTTAATAAAGAAGAAAGTTTTTTTGCGTGCATGAAAAAACAAGAGTACGTAGGAAGACTTCTAGAAAAACTCGCTGTTTATACCCACATGAAACATGATGAAGATACTGCTGACTCTAAATTCGACGCACTTTATTCTAGAGTTCAGTCGTTATCGGTAACTCTTTCAACAAGCACTGCGTTTATAACCCCCGAACTTATAAGTCTTGATGAAAGCGTGTTAAATTCTTATATAAACAATCCAAAACTTGCTGAATACGATTATTCTCTTAAATGCGTATTAAAAGAAAAGCAACACGTTTTAAGTGAAGAACAAGAAAAACTTTTAGCGGGAATGTCCGAAGTGTTTTCTAGTTTTAAGGACATTTTTGGTAAAACCGATAACGCCGACCTAAAATTCGGTAACGTTAGAGTAGGATTTAAGAAAGTTTCCTTAACTCACGGAACGTACGGCTTATTGATGCATTCGGACAGTAGACGTTTAAGAAGAAAAGCTTTTCGTCAGTACTATAAATCGTATATAGATTTTATCAACACGATATCTTCAACGTATTACGGAAACGTTAAAAAAGACGTTTGTGTTTCTAAGGCAAGAAAATACGACAGCGCTTTATCACGTGCTTTAGGTGGCGAAGACGTTGACGTTAAAGTATATGAAAACTTAATATCTAGCGTAAATGATGCGCTTCCAATTTTGCACGATTATATGCGTGAAAAGAAAAAACAGCTTGGCTATAAAGAAATGCACATGTACGACGTGTACGCTTCTACCGTAAAAGACGCAGAGTATAAACTCGATTACGATACAGCCTACGAATTAGTAGTAAAAGGACTTGCGGTACTAGGCGAAGAATATAAAGAGTTGTTGCTAAAAGCCTATAACGAGCGCTGGATAGACGTTGATGAAAAACCTAACAAGCGTAGTGGTGCATATAGCATAAGTGCGTTTGATACGCATCCTTACGTGTTACTAAACTACCAACCGACCACGCACGACGTTTTCACTATAGCGCACGAAATGGGGCATAGCATACACTCTTACTATTCAAATAAAAACCAACCGTACGCAAAAGCCGACTACAAAATTTTCGTTGCAGAGGTTGCTAGTACGGTAAATGAAGTGTTGCTAGTAAAGTATCTAATTAAAAACGCTAAGTCGGTAAAGGAAGAAAAGTTTTTACTTTCATATCTAATGGAAATGATAAGAACGACCTTGTTCCGTCAAACGCAGTTTGCTGAGTTTGAAGAATTTTCTCATTCATCAGTAGAAAAGGGTGTACCTTTAACTAAAGACTTAATGAACGAAAAATATTTAGAACTCAACAAAAAGTACTACGGCGATGCAATTATTAGCGATACTGAAATTAGTTATGAATGGGCAAGAATACCCCATTTTTATAGAGCGTTTTACGTTTATAAATACGCTACGGGCATAATCAGTGCTTTGGCGATTTCAGAAAGAATTTTAACCGAAGGTAAACCCGCAATAGATGATTATTTTAAATTCTTGTCTTCGGGAAATTCCGACGGG
>JAFVOW010000076.1 GCA_017505625.1 Clostridia bacterium
AACCTTTACCTTCGTTTATAGTAAAACGTAACGAATACGTTCCCGAAAAGAATAAGGAGCGTCCCGCTACGCAAGGACAAAATAATCGTTATAATAAAGAGCAAAACTCTCAAAGACCGCAAAAACCTGAATTTAATAAAGGTGGTTTTAACAAAAAACCACAAGCAACTTACGTTGCGCCTGAAATTATTCCCACAGGGGATAAGAGAAGTCAAAACAAGAAAAAAGGTGGAAACGAAAAGCAGTATGAAGATAAGCACACTCTAAATAAACGTGCACTTATCAAGAATATGGTTTCAATCGAAGATTTTGACGAAAACAAGACAGGTTATAGAAAATTCCGTCCCGCTAAAAAGGAAAAGAAAGCAGAAGTACAAGCAATTAAAATTGAAAAGGCAGTTATCACCACTGAGATGATACCCTTAAAGGTTTTAAGTGAAAAAATTGGTATTACGGCGGCGGAAATCACCAAGAGATTATTCAAAGAAGGAATAATGAAAACCATAAACGATTCTATTGACTTTGATACTGCAGCGTTCATTGCTGACGATATCGGCGTAGAACTCGAACTAAAACTAGATAAAACGGCTGAAGACGTGTTAAGCGAAGGTTTCGACGGAGTTGAAGACGATAAAGAAAATCTTATCACTCGTCCTCCCGTTGTTACCGTTATGGGACACGTTGACCACGGTAAAACATCGCTTCTCGATAAAATTAGAAAAGCAAACGTTCAAGCAGGCGAAGCAGGTGGAATTACCCAACATATCGGTGCATATCAAGTATCCTTAAACGGAAGCACTATTACCTTCCTAGATACCCCTGGACACGCAGCGTTTACCGCAATGCGTGCACGTGGTGCAGAAGCAACTGATATCGCAGTATTAGTAGTTGCAGCAGACGACGGCATAATGCCTCAAACGGTAGAAGCAATTAACCACGCTAAGGCCGCTAACGTTCCTATTATCGTAGCAGTTAATAAAATCGATAAACCCGAATCAAATATAGAAAGAGTAAAAACACAACTTGCCGACAATGGACTTCTTCCCGAAGAATGGGGTGGAGATGCAATTTTATGTCCTGTTTCAGCAAAAACAGGCGAGGGTATAGAAAATCTATTAGAAAATATCAACCTAGTTGCTGAAATTAAAGACTTAAAAGCAAACCCAAACCGTAAAGCGAAAGGTGTTGTTATAGAAGCAAAACTCGACCAAAGTAAAGGTCCGATTGCAACCATATTAGTACAAAACGGTACGTTAAAAGTATCAGACAGTGTTATTATTGGTTTAGTAACGGGTAAAATTAGAGCAATGGTAGACGATAAGGGTAGACGTGTAACTACCGCAGGTCCTTCAACTCCCGTATCTATTATGGGTTTAGATGAAGTACCTAACGCTGGCGATATTCTATATGCTGTTGAACAAGAAAAACTATTAAAAGCCGTTGCTGAAGAAAGAAAGAACAAAGAAAGAGAAAACATGCTAAAAGCATCGACTAAGGTAACTTTAGACGACGTGTTCAGTAAAATTGCCGAAGGCGAAATGAAGGTTCTCAATATGATAGTAAAAGCCGACGTTCAAGGTTCGGTAGAAGCTGTTAAACAGTCGATGGAAAAGCTTTCTAACGACCAAGTAAGAGTAAACGTTATTCACTCGGCGGCGGGTGCTATCAAAGAATCAGACATAATGCTTGCTGAATCTTCTAACGCTATCATTATCGGATTTAACGTTCGTCCCGATTCTAACGCAAAACAAATTGCCGAAAGAAGTGGCGTAGATATTAAGCTTTACAGAGTTATTTACGAAGCAATCGAAGACGTAGAAAAAGCACTTAAAGGTATGCTTGCACCCAAGTTTACTGAAGTATACATGGGTAAAGCCGAAGTTAGAGAAGTGTTTAAGATTTCGGGCGTTGGTCAAGTTGCAGGTTGTTACGTAACGGAAGGTAAGATTATTAGAAGTGGTAAACTTAGAATTTACCGTGACGACGTAATGATTTGTGAAGGAAACGTTAACCAATTAAAACGCTTTAAAGACGACGTTAAGGAAGTGGCTTCAGGCTACGAATGTGGTATATCTATTGAAAGATTTAACGATATTAAAGTCGGCGACTTCATTGAAAGTTACCAAGTAGAAGAAAATAAGGACTAAAATGAACCAAAATATTTCTAGAACGGATAGACTTAACGCTGAATTTCAGCGAGAAATCTACGAAGTAATTCAAAGAAAATTAAAAAATCCATTTATAACCGAAATGTTTTCAATAACCAAAGTGGATGCTAGTAAAGACCTAAAACACGCTAAGGTTTTTATAAGCGTCTACTCGGTTAACGAACAAAAAAAGCAAACAACTTTTAATGCTATTTGTGATGATGCAAAAAAAATCAGACACGAACTAGCAAAAAGTATGAGACTTAGAACCGTACCCGAAATTTCTTTTGTTTTAGACGAAACTATGGCGTACGGAGATAAAATGGACAAACTGTTTATCAAGATTAACGAAGGTAAAAATGATTAACAAATCAAGGCTAATGCAAAAACTACTAAAAGAAAAAAGCGTAGCGTTATTTATGCACATGCGTCCCGACGGAGATACTATCGGGTCTACGCTTGCGCTTTCAAAAGCCCTAACCCAAAAGGGAATAGAGGTAAAAGTTTTTTGTTCGGATGCTATTCCTAATAAGTTTTCGTACCTGCAGTCGGTAGAAACAGTAAACAACGTGTTTAGTGGCGAGTATTCGGCACTAGTTTCAGTAGACTGTGCCGACGTTACAAGGCTTGGTGATTTTGCAAGTGCTTTTGCATCGCATAAAAACACTTATAATGTAGACCACCATATCTCAAACACGAAATATGCTGAAAATAACTACGTTGAAAACAACGCTAGCAACTGTGAAAACGTTTACGAATTAATCGTAGAAGCAGGCCTTAAAATCGATAGCGAGATTGCCAACTTATTGCTTACGGGAATAGTTACCGACACGGGTAATTTTGCACATAGTAACGTAACTCCTAAAACGTTTGAAATTGCTAGTAAATTATTGACTTTTGGTGCAAACGTTAATGAAATAGTTTATCAAAACTTTAAAGCGCAAACTAAAGAAAGGGCAAAACTACACGGCATGGTAACGTCTAAAATTCGTTATTTTTTAGACGACAGATTTGGCGTTATTACAATTACACAAGACGATTTTATAAAATCTGGTGCAACTCAAGACCAAACTGAAGGTTTTATCGACTTTTTAATGGGAGTAAACTCAGTAGAAGTCGGTGCATGCGTAATGGAAATTGCAAAAGAGAAATATAAAATTAGTTTCCGTTCAAAAGGTGTCGACGTAAACGCAGTTGCAGGTACTTTCGGTGGCGGTGGACACACACTCGCTAGTGGATGTCAAATTCATGGGCTTTACGAAGAAGTTATTGACAAAATTGTTTTTGCAATAAGCAAATATTTACAGGATTAACCACAAAGATGAAAGGATTTATCAATTTATATAAACCGTCGGGAATGAGTTCTGCCTACGCAGTAGGTGCAGTTAAGCACAAGTTTAACGTTCCTTGCGGGCATATGGGGACGCTGGACCCTATGGCTTCGGGAATTTTGCCCGTTGGTATAGGTAAGACTTCCAGATTGTTCCCTTTTCTTTTAGATAAGAAAAAAACTTACGTAGCGACAATTAAGTTTGGCGTTTCTACCGATACGCTAGATACTACGGGCAAGGTTACCGAAACCACTGACGTTTTACCCGACAAAAAAACTGTAGAAAACGTTTTGGGTAAGTTTATTGGCGAAATAGACCAAGTACCACCTAATTATTCGGCTAAATGCGTTAACGGTAAAAGGGGATACGAACTATCTCGTAAAGGCGTAGAGTTTGAACTTCCGCCTAAAAAAGTCGTTATTTACGACGTTAAAATGTTAGAACAAATCGATAACGAACAATATAAATTAGAAATCACTTGTGGTGGAGGTACGTATATCCGTTCGCTATGCCGAGATATTGGGTTTAGTTGTAATAGCCTTGCCGTTATGAGTGGTTTAGAAAGAACTGCTTCAGGTAAATTTGATATATCTACTGCTGTAACGGTAGAAGAATTTAAGGCAGTTTC
>JAFVOW010000077.1 GCA_017505625.1 Clostridia bacterium
AATACGGTATCTTCAACTTCGCCTAAAAGAGATAAAAACTCGTTTTGACTGATAAATACAAGCCTTGGGTTTTCAGATTTTTTTAGTTGCCTTGCCTTTTTATAACGCTTGTCTTCTAAATTATCGTCATAGACGAATAGGTTTGCAGAAGTTAAATCTGCCGTATATTTACCACTCTTTTTATAAATTTCAGTTATAAGTTTTCTGCTATAATTTATATCTTCGGTTTCGAGATTCGTATTAAAACAAATGCGCTTTCCATTTAAAACACCACCTTTAATTTTGGGCTTTTTACGGATTTCTTCTAAAAACTCAAAGAACAAAACGTTACTCATTGAGCGACTTCGCTTTAATCCGTTTCTTTCAAATATTTCAGCTGTATAAACGGGTCTTTCTATGTTTTCGTAGGTGTTTACACCTAACATAATCCCATAGTAATTTATCAGTTCTTTACTGGTGATTTTGAGTTTTTCACAAGCGCATTTGTAAAGCAATAAAGTTGCGTAGGCGTCTTCGTCAGAACGGTGCTCAATGAACTCTAAACCGTACTGTTTTGCATAAGCCATTAACCCTGCGTTTTTCATATCTGTATGTATAAACGACATTATTTGTTGAACGTCAAAATATTTAAAGTTTATTATCTTTTTTCTATAATGACGACAAGCGTCGTTAAGATATGCTAAGTCGTTACTAATTGCAAAACCGACTACTATCGTGTCTTCAGTAAATAGCGACGCTATTTTATCGTACGCTAAATCAAAACGTGGCGCTTGCCTAAATTCTTCTTCCGTATAACTTAATTTGATGCGTGGCTCTTCCCCTTTGCGACCTAATCTAAACTTTTTAGGTAATGGGTTTATTAAGATGTCTTCTTTTTTTATAACGTTGAAATTTTCATCAGTCAATACGTAACCTAAACTACACAAACTGCCGTCGTGCGTGTTACCCGTACAACTTTCAACGTCGTATGCTAATATTTTCATAAGTTCCTTAAATTGTAATTAGTTCATTAAATATTTTTACGATATATCCATCCGTCATCCCACTTATGTAGTCAAGCACGGCTTGATAATATAACGTTTCACTACTTAAGTCTTGATACGGTTTAATTAAAGTATTTTTTGCGCCAAACATACGCTTTGAAATAAAATCGATAAAATCTACGATCAAAAAATCAAAACGTTCTTTATCTTGTTTTAAGCGTTTTATCGTATTTACGCCGTCGTAGTACGAGCACAAGAAGTTGAAAACTCTACTGATTATAAATTTTGCGTATTCTGCGTACTCTTTTAGTCTTTCTGATTTATATATAAAGCGATAATTAAACTCTTTAATTTTGTTTAGAATATCGCTTTTTTCATTGCTTAAAACTATGCCGTGCTCGTATGATGAGTTTTTGCAAACGTCTGCAATCATATCGTGCATAATAGACGAAGTGTTTACCTTTTTGCCTATCATATCGTAAAGATTGTTTAACTGTTTTTTATCTATTACACCAAGCATTAAAGCGTCTTGAATATCTCTGCCAAGATAGGCTATTTTATCTGAAAGTTTTACTACTGCGCCT
>JAFVOW010000078.1 GCA_017505625.1 Clostridia bacterium
TGTTTTTATGATACACTAAAACGCCACCACGAAGAAAAGCAAGCGAAATATAAAACGCCGCTAAAGCACCGTACCAAATAGAACGGTTTACTATACCCATATAAGCGTTAAATCCACTAAATAGTACACTCATAATAAACGAGCCTATTGCAAAGATTACCGTTCTAAACCCAAAATTTTTTAGAAGCAAATAGGTAAACTCGTGATTTTCCATAAAAGAAACTATGCTCGTTTTCATTTTTGGGAAAAGCGGAATTATATAGTAAACGCTAAAACCTAACGACACACCTGCTATACCGAAGAATATATACGCTAAAATTGCACGAACGCCGTTTTCAAATCCTACACAAACAAAAACTAGTGATAAAGCTGAACTTATTACCGTTACGATAAACGTTAAGATTTTTGTCCAAGTCGGTGGGTTTAGTATTTTTTTAAAGAAAGCACGAAAATCAATTTTCATACACAACGTCCTTTAATAAAATAGTAAAAGTACTTCCTTTGTTTATTTCGCTTTGAACGGATATTTCTCCGCCCAAAATATCTATTACCTTTTTAACTAGTGCTAGTCCTAAACCGTTACCTTGAGTAGAGTGAGAAGTGTCGCCTTGATAAAATTTTTCAAAAATTCTCATGCCCGTTTCACTCGACATACCACACCCCGTATCGCTAACTTTTATTTCCACGTTATTTTCTAGTCGTTTTAGGAAAATATCTATTTTGCCGTTTTCGGGGGTAAACTTTATTGCGTTTGAGATAAGATTATTCCAAACTATTTCTAATAAACTCTTCGAAGAAAATATAAAAACGTCGTCAAAATCGCAGTTTAGTACAAGATTTTTCTTTTCGATAATCGTTTCAAACTCAACTACGCAATCTGAAAGTGCTTCGGTTAGGTTAAACGCTTCGTACTTTTCTTGTAGTTGTTGGTTTTCAAGTTTATTGAGTTTTAGAATATTAGTTATTAAATCGGTAATTCTTTTAGAAGCACTAATAAGAGTTTTTGCGTACGATTTTCTCGTTTCGCTATCAAGATTATCGTCTTGAATTAGCATAGAATAGTTTTGTATTACGGCAAGCGGAGTTTTAATTTCGTGTGATACGTTAGAAATAAAATCAGTTTTTAGCACTTCGTTCTTTTGAAGTTCCATCGCCATTTTGTTTATGTTTTCCATAATCAAATCGTACTGATTATATTTACTATATTCATGCGTTATTTCTAGTTTAGAACTAAAATCTCCTTCAGCAATTTTTTCAGTTGCCATTAAAATCTTGTTGGTGGGTTTTTCAACCGTTAGTTTTCTACGCACCCAGTCAAAGATTGTGCAAAGGGTAGCAATAATAATGATTTCTACAAGAATTAAAATTGCTATGAAGGTAACGTTATCCGTTCTTTCTATAATATAATCATAAACAAGTATTGCAAATTGCATAACGACGGCAATTAAAATAAAGAAAGAAATTGCCCCAGCCCAAGTAAAACCTGCGGCGTTTACTTTTTTCTTTTTCATTTTAGTATCACCTTATATCCTAGTCCGTGAACGGTGGCAATCTCAAACCCGTCGCACTTAGCCGTTTTTTCACGAATTTTTGCCATATACACGTCTACCGTCCTACTTGTTGCCGAAGAATCATAGTCCCAAAACTCAGACATTAACGCCGTACGAGTAAAAGTTTTTTTAGGATATGAAAGCAACTTAAATAGTATATCAAATTCTCTTACCGTAAGAGAAATTTCTTCACCATCCAAAACTGCCGTGCGTTCTTCCACGTTCATAGAAAAGTTGCCGATAGTAATCTCTTTTTCCGATTCGATTTTTGCACGGCGAAGCACTGCCTTTATTTTCATTAACAGTATATCTATATCAAACGGTTTTGTAACGTATTCGTCTATACCTATATTGTATCCTAGCATTTTAGAAGATTTATCGTCTTTTGCCGTCATAAAAATTATTGGTATTTCTTTGTCGGTTTCCCTTATTCTTTGGGCAAGTTCAAAACCGTTTAGTCTCGGCATCATTATATCCGTTAGAATTAATTCAAATTTAACAGCTTCTAATTGCTCAGTGGCTTCAATACCGTCAAACGCTGAAACTACTTCATACCCGACGCTACGAAGACTAGAAGCAACAAAGCGGTTTAAATCTAAATCATCTTCAACAACCAATATTTTTATCATACGAACTCTCCTTATGCTAATATTATAACGATACTATTATAACAAATTGTTTACGTATTGTTAAAGTTTTGTAAAAGGTATTTTATTTTTACCGCAAAAACATATAAACAAAAAGGCTAACGAAATTTCGTTAGCCTTAAATGTTAGTAAAATTAATCGGTTAAATAGAAAGTGCAATCGGAAAGTTTTTTGCGTTTTAGTTTTAACGTTTTACCACTTTCCATAACGTATTCGTAACCGCCTATATATTTACAGTGTTTGCAATTTCCACCTACGTGCGACTTGATAGGACAATGTTTTAACGTCATATATGGAAATTGATACTGTTGATTATCGTTGTTTTCTGCTAGTATATAAGGTTTATTAAAAACGTTTGCTGTTATATCGTTATACACGTTAAGCCCTGCACCTATTATCAAATTATCAGTTATATCTAGTGCGTAATAGTTATTTGCAATTACGCCTACACCCGTTTTAGAAACTATTTCTTTTAATAGTTTTACATCCGTTTCGGTTGCAAAGTTCGGTAAATCTAGGTAAGCGTTTTTATTTTGCTCTTTTACTTTTTTAGTAAACGCAGTTATATCTTCTAAAGTATATGTTTCGGGCGAATATACTACGTTTTTCTCTAGTATATTAAAATCTAAACTATTAACGAACTTGTAATCGGTAAACTCCTTTACAGTCTTTTGTTTTTTTAGGGGTTTTAATATTATATTTTTCTTATGCTTACTAGCCAACGTATGCTCAACCGTTTGATATACCGTACGTCTAAAAGCATTTAACTGCGATTTTAATATAAATACGTCGTCAAAATCAATAAAGAAAACATCAGCGTTAAACGTTTGGTGTTTATTAAAGTTATCTATAAAATCTTGTTTGGATAACGGTTGTTTTTGTGCTTTTTCTAGTTTTTCGCCCGTAACAGTTATAATTTCATCGTCGACTTCTACGTTTGCTATAAACGTGTCACCCGCTTTAACCGTAAGATAAACCTTTATATCCTTTTTAAGAGTTTCTTTTAAGGTTTCTTGTTCTTTTTGGTAATCTAAAATTAATCTTACCGCTAGGCCTTGTTCTAACTTTTGAGTGGTGGTTATAGCGTAGCCGTTTTTGGTGGGTTTAACGTCGTAAGCAGTAAGCGTTGTAATCTCTTTATCGCCGTCGTAAAATTTTAGTACTGATTTTGGTGATAGATTGTTTTTGCTTTCTATGTAAATTTCGTTAAACTTTTTGCCGTTAACTACCCTACAAACCGTACCAAAATACACCCCGATATGCGATTGAATACTAGATATTATTTCGCCGTTTCCGTTAAAGTAACCTTGTGTATAATTCCTATTAAACCCAAGCTTTAGGTTTTCTTGATTTACAGTTTTACCTAAAACTGCGTTTTTATATTCACGGGTGGCAGTTGCAACGTAAAATGGTCGACGTGCCCTACCTTCTATCTTTAACGAGTCCACCCCTGCTTGCTCTAAGTCGTTTAGACGGTCACTCAAATTAAAGTCTTTTGCACTTAATAGATATCCATCTTTTATAATTTTACCGTCTTTTTTTAATTTATATGGCAGTCTACAAGGTTGTTTGCAACGTCCACGGTTACCACTTTCGTTAAACAGTTTAGAACTTAAATAGCAATTTCCCGAAAAACTTACGCACAAAGCCCCTTGAACGAAATATTCTATCTCTATATTAGAGTTTTTTCGTATTCTTTTAATTTCGTTTAGTGGTGTTTCTCTAGATAATACTACCCTTTTAACGCCGAATTGTTCTAGATATTTAACGCCTTCGTAGTTATGTATGCCCATTTGTGTACTTGCGTGAATTTCTATTTCGGGATAATCGGTAGACAAAATATTAATTAGCCCTAAATCTTGAATGATAAATGCGTCTACGCCTAAATTATAGGCTGTAATTACAGTAGACACTGCCTTTTCTAACTCGTCGCTTGTAAACAATATATTTATAGCAAGAAATACTTTTACGTTATAGATATGGGCAAAATCGACAGCACTTTCTAGCGTGTCCAAAGTAAATCCGTCGATATTATTGCGTGCGTTAAAATCGTTTATCCCTAGATAAACTTCATCTGCACCGTGATATACGGCGGTTATTAAACTTTCCATATTGCCGGCAGGCGAAAGTATTTTCATTTGCCACCTAATAGTTAACCCCCTAAAAGGGGGCTTTTTTTATTTACATAAATCAAAAATTTCTTTAATTTCGTTATGACCCAATTCAACGTAACTTTTTATAGTTCTAGTACCGTTAAAAGTCGTTTCTTTTGCCATTAACTCGGAAATATCTTCAGTAATACCTAATTCCGATAACCTTACGGGCATTTTAATGTCCTTAAAAAACTGTTCCATTTTTTCTATGCCAACAACTGCACACGTTTCGTCGTTATCTTCCACTACGCCGAAAACGTTACGACTAAATCTAGCAAAACGTTTTATGTTTTTCTTATAAACGTATTTTGCCCATGCGGGAAATAGTACTGCTAAGCCTGCACCGTGTGAAACTCTATCGTAAATACCAGAAAGGGCGTGTTCTAGTTGATGAACTGCTAAATAGTTAAGTCTTCCCGCACCGGTTAAACCATTATGCGATAAACTTGAAGCCCACATAATAGTTGCCCTTGCATCGTAGTCCGTGGGATTTTCCATAACA
Source organism: Clostridia bacterium (assembly GCA_017505625.1). GTDB lineage: Bacteria > Bacillota > Clostridia > Christensenellales > Borkfalkiaceae > UBA1259. Next base: position 4,853 of record JAFVOW010000078.1, read on the forward strand.
ATATACGCACTTTTTATAACTGATTTTAGTATGCTTTCGGCAATACTGTCGGTAGGCTCGCACTCAGGGAAGTCAGTAAAATATCTTTCCATAGTGTGTGCCATTATATCTACCACGCCACAAGCCGTTTGGTATGGCGATAACGTATAAGTCAGTTCGGGGTTTAAGATAGCAAACTTCGGGCGGTTTAGTTCAGTTGAAAACCCTTTCTTCATGTTTACTTCAGTGTTTGTTATAACTGCCGAGTTACTCATCTCACTTCCCGCCGCCGAGTGAGTTAAAATACACGCAACGGGTAAACTTTCTTTCGGCGAAAATTTGCCCATAGCAATATCCCATACATCGACGTCAGTTTTTGCTCCGAGTGCAGTATATTTACTTGAATCTATAACGCTTCCCCCGCCTACTGCGAGTATCATGGTAACACCCGCATCTTTAGCGATTTTTACTGCACGGCGAGCAAATTCTACCTTTGGATTAGGCTCTACGCCACCCATTTCTACTACGGTAATGCCGTTATCTTTAAGAGAGTTTATTATCTTATCGTATAACCCCGATTTCTTTATACTGTCTTTACCGTACTGCATCATTATTTTGGTATGACCTAGATTTTTAACTAGTTCCCCTACTTTTAGTTCAGTACCTTTACCAAAATATACAGTTGTGGGAGTATTGAAAACAAAATTTTCCATTAATCTTTTTCCTTTTTTGATTTAATTCTATTAAATATATAGCGATATAAAAAACCTAAACCTAAAATCAAACCTAGTATAAGTGCTAGCCAATATATCGTTCCCATTTGCGGAGGGTTAGTCGTACCGACAAACCCGAAAAGTCCCGCTTCAGTTTTAAAATTCATGAAAAAGTAAGGATACGTTTCACCACGTCCAAAGTCTACACCAAAACTAGATAATATCATACAAAATATAAAATATAATAATGGCGGAATAATAGAGTACAGTGCGTGAATTTTAGTGAAAAGTATTTGATAGTCTTCTATAAAGAAATCTATAATCGATAAAACGGGCACTATTACGTGGGCAAATACGCTTGCAATATTCCAAGCGTTATAATTTTCCGTTTCGGCAAACGGTGCTAGTAAACAGCAAAACACTAAACACGTTATAGTAATAGATACCGTGAAAACGTATTTTATAATAATCAAAACACGATATGAGTTAGAGTTTTCTTTTTTTAGTAAAAGCATAATTACTGCAACTAGACACGTTAGTCCTATCCAAATATTAGAAAGGTTTGTAAAATATAAAAGTCTTTTACCCCAATGTGAATAACCGTCTTCTATTGCGTGAAAGCACGCTATAATGACGCTTAATACCGAACATATTGCAATAAATGATTTTACTGAAAGTGATACTTTATTTTTCATATTAAATTACTATTCCAAAACCTTGACTAAAGAGTAAAAACATTAAAGGTATTGTTATTATTGATAAAATGGTAGAAAGTAATACGCAAACTGAACCAAAATCTCCATCGCCACCAAATTTTACGGCAAATAATGCAGTGCTTGTTGCGGCGGGCATAGATAAAGTAAAGAATAAACCGTATTTTACCGTTACTGCTAAAGGTAAGAACGCCACAATAAGCATACATACTAAACTCATTACCACGAGCTTTAAGATTACTTGTAAGTATGCGTATTTATCCATAAACAATTGTTTTAAGTTAACGTTAGCAAGTCGCATACCAACGACTACCATAGAAAGCGGAGTAACTGCGTCGCCTAAATAATTACAACTAGTCATAAGTTTTTCTAGCATATTATCTATAAACGTGCCTTGAGTCGCTACGTCTGCTATGGGTTTTTGTATTGTTACAAAACAAATTAAGCCTAGTAAAACTGCTATTATAACGGGGTTGAAAATAATCTTTTTAGGTGATATTTGAGATTTATCTTTAGTGATAAGATATACGCCTACTGTCCAGTTTAAGATGTTCCAAACGGTGATAACTATTGCCGTATAAATTAGAACTTCGCCTTGATAACTAGAGCCTTCAAACAACATTTTAATTAAAGGTATACCTATGTATCCACAGTTACCGAACACGCTTCCGTAACGAACGCATCTTGCTTTTGCTTCGTTTTTACCTTTAACGAAAATGCTAACTATAGCAATCATTATAAAATGCACTAAAAACGCCAAAAGCCCTACCCATAACATGTTTAAGCCGATTTCCGCACTAAATTCGTAGTTTTGAAAACTCATAAACACGATGAACGTTTGACAGCAATATAATACTACCGTTGACAAAACACTTGAAGCGTTTTCAGGAAACATTTTTAGTTTTGCCATCAAAAATCCAGGGACGGCGAGGACTACTAGTGATAATACAGTAAGTAATACGTTAGAAAAATCTATAGTCATAATAATACCCTTTATATATAGTCGTTAATTATTTTAAATTCAGAGAAAACTTTTCTCGCTTTTTCATAAACAAGATACACGGCAGTCGTATCGAACCTTGCATCGTGATAACCGCACTTTGTTCGGAAAAGTTTTTCAGTAGTAAGTAAAATTTCTTGGTCTGTTATACCTAAAAAAGCCGTAAGTTCTGAAAGCTTTGGATATTTATAACCGTTAGAGTTGGTGCGTTTTAGCTTGCAAACGGTAACTGCGTTTTTCATTGAACAAAAACTGTTTATTGGGTTAAACAACTCTCCTATCCTTTCAAATTCCTCTCTTAAAAAAGAAAAATCAAAAGACGTGTTGTGCGAAACAATAAGACTTGCATTTTGAAAGTCCAAAAAAATCTCTTCGGCGTAGTCTTTAAACGTTTTACCATTAGAAAGCGTTAAGAGTTTTTCTTTAGTTAACCCGTGAACTGCTGAGGCTGACGGCTCTATGTAATCTACCATAAAGTAGAAATTTTTTGTTTTTGTTCCGAAAGCGTCTTGTAGAACGTAAGAAAGTTGACAAATCTTGCCCGGTCTTAGTCCCGTCGTTTCGGTGTCTAGATAAATTATCATAATTTGAAATTAAAAGGCAAAACGTAACCGTTTTGCCTTTTTCCGTTTAACTTTTATTATTCAGCAACGAGTTCCGAATAAGTTTTTGTGAATTTTTCAATGCTAGGTCTTTCGTAAGTGTATTGGTTAATTACGTTAGTTTGTCTAATAGTTTGCGCCGACGTTACTTTACTTGTAGTTAATTCAGAAGTTAATAAGAATAAGTAACTGTCTTTATCTTCGTAATCGTTCCAACCTGTAAGCATGGCTTCAAATTGTGCTTTCCAATAATCTTCAGTTTTAGTCTTACCTTCAAGACTATTTAGATATGCAATCAAGTCGCTAAAATCGTAATCTGCAGTAAACACTTCAGAGAAGAACATAAAGTGATAACCAAAATCAGTTGCTACAACTACGTAACTGTTACCACCAACCTCAAGTAACATTCTACCTGCATTAGCAAATTCAGTAACGTATTCTTCTTGACCTGCACCGTCTACTTCAGGTTTAATTGTATAACCTTTATAGGTATTAAGTGAACCGGGGTCGGTAGAAAAAGCAAATAGTAAGTCTTGAATTTTTGCGTCGTATTCAGTAACGGCAACACCGTTTCCATCAAATCCATAATAGATTTCACCTACGGGTGCTTTGTTTTGTAATTCTTGGTCAGCACCGCCATAAACGTAACCATTTATTAAACGAATAAAGTCGTCCAAACCATAGGTATATAGGCCTGTAACACTGTACTTGTTATCAGTTAAATCTTCTGGGGTTAAGTCTTTTACAGTACCCTTAAACGGCAAAGCATTTGCAGAATCCTTAGCAAAAGTGTAATCGCCTGTAAACTTAGTTCCGTCAAAGTCGTAACCAGAGGTTATCCAAGTAGAACGTAAATCTTTTGCCGTGGTGGTTGCCAAAATATCTCTTCTTGCTTGAATCTTTTCTTCTTTTGAAAGATGCTCGTCAATTTCGCCAATGGCTTTTTCTTGATTTTTGTCAACACCTAGTAAAAGGTTATAAACGTAACCGTACTTGCCGTAAGCACTATATAATACGGGACTAGACGCTGTAGAAGTAGATAAAGCGTTTACAAATTCAGCGTTGCTCCAAGTTTTTTGTTCTTCGTATTTTTCAGCGTAAGCGCTCTTTAACATTTCGAAAGTTAACTTGTTGCGTTCAAAGTTGTTATAAGTTTCTTCGTATTTACCGGTAACTGCTGCTTCTAAGAAAGATTGTACTGCGTTTTTATAGTAATCGGTAGATTCTATAGTGCCGTCGTAATCTTCACCAAGTAAACCGTTATTCTTTAGTAAAGTGATGAAAGTGTTAAATGCTGCACGGCGTTCTTTACTACTGTTTACGTCAAAAGCTTTTTGGTTGTATTCATTCTTTTGGGCTACAGTTAATACTTCCTCTTTATTGGTTGCGCCCGTGGGAACTGTTCTTACCGTTTCAGTTAAAGTGTCGTTTTTAATTTTATCAACCTTTAATTCATCGTAAGCATCAAGCATGTCGTTAACTACTTTTCTTGCTTCATAAAGGGCTTCGGTAATTTCATCAGCCGTCAAATATCTTTTAACGTCCCACTTAGCGTAGTCTTGGTTAATTAAACCTTCTACGTTAAAAGGTGCTTGACCTTCTTCCATTTCCTTCATTGCGTTTTGCAAGAGAATTTCGTCGTTAATTAAACCGTCAATTATTAGATTGAAAGTTTGTGCTTGACTGTATCCGTAATACTGTGTATAATTGTTGCCGTAGTTAAGGTAAGCAATTATTACTTCCTTTTTCTTGATGTCGGCTTCTACCCCGTCATCAATACTAACGGTAGCAATTACCTGATTCATATCCCTTTCGCTATCTAAGGTTACTAAATTACATCCGGTTAAACACGCCACTGTCATAAAAATCGACATTATAAGCGAGATAAGGGTAACGAGTCTTTTCTTCATATATATTCTCCCAAAATTAAAAACTGAAAATAAAAATGCGAATATTACGCTATTCTTATAAAGTATATACTAAACTAGTAAAAATTGCAATCGTTTTTTCGTTTTTTTATTATTATTTAATAATAAATATCGCTAAATACTCATTAAAAACCTTTTTACAAGACTTAGCCGCACGTTGTTTGGACAATTTATAGCCGTAAACTTAATTTTCGGCTCGCTATCCATTGAAATTGTTACATCCTCAAAGTTCTCTATTGCTCTTACTACCCTTTGGTCGCTAAATACTGAAATATTTTCAAACGATATGCTAGTTTCTTCTTTGTTTACAGTGATAAATTTTGCTTTTATTTTGCCACCGAGAACTTTTACCAAGGCTATATCCACAAGATTTAAGGTTTCTTCTGGAACTTTACCGTACGTTTCACGAGCAAATTCCGTAAATTCATCGGCATCTTTTACGTCGGTGATTTCGGCTATTTGCTTATATGCGTCCATACGGGAAACGTTGTTTTCTATATAATCGTCTGGTATATACGCCGAAACTCTTATATCAAGTTCTGGTGCAACGTATTTTTCGCCCGAAAGTTCTTCTTTTAAGAGTTTTGAATACAGTTCGTATCCGATTTTGTCCATGTGGCCGTGCTGTTCAGCACCTAAAATATTGCCAGCACCCCTAATTTCTAAATCTCGCATAGCGATTTTTATACCACTGCCCATTTCGGTAAAATCGGTTATTGCATTTAAGCGTTCGTACGCCGTTTGGCTTAGAATTTTTTCTCTCTTAAACGTAAAGTATGCATACGCAAGTCTATCGCTTCTGCCAACTCTACCTTTTAACTGATATAACGTTGAAAGTCCTAAGTAATCGGCGTCTATTACTATTAACGTGTTGGCGTTAGGTAAATCTATACCGTTTTCTATAATAGTAGTTGATATCAAGACGTTTGCTTTGCCGTTATAAAAATCTAAGATGTTTTTCTCTAGCGTTCGTTCGTCCATTTGTCCGTGCGCCACTATTACACTTAAATCGGGTATAAGCAATTTTACGTATTCGGAAAACTTATGAATAGTTTCCACTCTATTATACAGTACGAAAACCTGTCCACCCCTATTGACTTCACGAACTATTGCGTCCTTTATTACTGCGTCTGTTTGTTCGGTAACGAAAGTTTGAACTGGTAATCGTTTTTTAGGTGGAGTATTTATCGTAGATATACTTCGTATTCCCGAAAGCGACATGTGAAGTGTTCTAGGTATAGGAGTTGCAGTGAGAGTTAACGTGTCGACGTTTTTCTTTAATAGTTTTATTTTTTCTTTGTGTTCTACGCCGAAACGCTGTTCTTCGTCTAAAACTAATAATCCTAAGTCCTTAAAATTAACGTCTTTGCTTAACAGTCTATGAGTGCCGATTATAAAATCTATCTCGCCTTTTTTAAGCATCTCTATTATTTGGCTTTGTTGTTTTGGCGTTCTAAATCTATTAAGGCAAGCAATTTTTATACCGAAATCTTTAAACCTTTCTACTGCAGTATTAAAATGTTGTTCTGCTAGAATTGTCGTCGGACAAAGCAACGCCGACTGTTTACCGTTAGCAATACATCTAAAAACTGCACGAAGTGCCACTTCGGTTTTTCCAAAACCAACGTCGCCACAAACAAGCCTATCCATAACTTTATTAGACGTCATATCTTCTTTTATGTCTTGCTCAGCTTCTAGTTGGTCAGGCGTTTCTTCAAACAAAAAAGCATCGTTAAACGCACTCGTTAGGTCGGGATATTCGGTAAAACTGTAACCTTGTAAAGACTGCCTTTCGTTATACAGTTTTTTTAAGTCGAAAGACATTTTTTTAATGCTTTCTTTTACCGAATTTTTTATTTTTTCAAAATCTTTTCCGCCGATTTTCGATAGTTTTGGATGTTTTTCACTACCGAGATATCTAGTTAGAATATCCATTTGTTCAACGGGAATATATAAAATATCTCCGCCTTGATATTCTACTGAAACGTAGTCTTTCGTGCCTTCGGTAGTGGAAATTTTTCTATTGCCTAAAACTTTACCTACGCCGTGTGTTTCGTGAACACAATAATCGCCGACTTCGGGGGCGTTAAAGAAAGTTTGTTTTTTGCTTTTAGTAATTCTTCTTTGCGGTAGTTTAGTAAATAGATTAGACCTACCGATAACTACGACTTTTTCTTCGTGGAAAATAAACCCACGTGATAGATTTTCAGCCGTTACGATAACGCCTTTTAGTTCTTTGCCGTTTACTGCCGACGCTATGCCTTTTCCCGATAACTCAAAGGAAAAATCTTCGGCCTTTTTTACGTCGCCCGCACACACTAAAACCGAGTATCCTGAGTATAGCCAATTTGATACGTCTGAATACGCTTCGTCTATTTTTAGATGATAATCAGACACCGATGATACCGATACCGACACAGTTTTTAATGGATTAAAAAATGGTACTAACGTCGATAAAGATTGTATTGCACCAACACGATAATTATTAAGGTTTTTCTTAATAAAATCTAATGAACGGAAGTTGTTTTCCATAAAGGAAAATACTTCGCCAGATTCGTATAAACTCTTAAACCTTTCGTTAAATTCACGTTCGCAAATTTCACATAAATCGTGTACTCGTTTAGGTTCATCAAACACTACTACTGCGTCGTTTTTTATTAAATCGAAGATATGGGTAACGCTATTATCTAAAGAAGCAAAAACTTCGCCGTAATCGGTATCGAAAGAGATAAGTGCCGTAGTTAAATCTTCTACGATTACGCTAAGTCTTTTAGTTGCTGATAATGGACAAGTTTTTAGTTCGTTTTTAATAACGTTTATAAACTCGTTAGTCTGATTTTCGGTGTATATAAACTCGTTTGCTTGTAAAATTTCTATTTTATCTACTAAGCCTAAATTTTTTCGTGTGTCTACGTCAAACGCCTTTATGTTTTCTATATAGTCTCCGAAAAAGTCTATCCTTACGGGGTTTTCTCTATCTACTAAAAACACGTCTACCACGTCGCCACGAACGGCAAACGTTGCCTTTGCTTCTACACTTTCTTCCCTTTTATACCCTAAAAATACTAAAGTTTTTATTAGTTGTTCTCTAGATAGTTCTTGGTCTTTTTCTAGTTTTACACTTTTTATCGTTTTAGGATAGTTTTGCATTAAACTTTCAGGCGTTAAAAGTATAACGTCGGCAGTTTTAATTTTTGAAAGTGCAGAAATTCTTTGAAAACTAGCATCTTTTGAAAAGGCTTTGGCGATAAATAAAGTTTGGTCTTTCGGTGGTATAAAAACTACAGTTTTATTAGTAAAAGACTGTATTGCTTTTTTGAAATTTTCCGCCGTGAAAGCATCTTTTACTACGCACAACACTTGAGTGTCTATTGCAGATAGAATATAACTTTTAAAACTTTCAGGCACACCAAAAGCCACCGAAGGCATACCTTGGTGGAGCGACGTAATAAATTCGTTTACAGAATTATTACCCTTTGATAGCGATAAAACTTGTTCTAGCATAAAACACCGAGTAAATTTGTACGACTTAAAGCCGTTTATTATTCTGCGTTAGTATTATATTTTTGCATTATTTGTTGTACGGTCATACCCTTAGCAAAATCTACGCCTGCATCTCCCGCTAGCGTTGTCATTTTGTCAAATATGGGTTTATCTTCGGGTTTTATACCCGATAACACCATATCTAATAAGGGTACTTGTGTTAAAACTTTAGGCTTAAAACCTATTCTTATACGAGCAAATTCACCGTTGCCTAAGATTTTAACGATGTTACGCATACCGTTATGAGTACCTGCTGAACCATTTTCACGAATACGCAAAGAACCCATTGGCAAATCGTAATCGTCGTAAATTACGATTAGGTCTTTTTGGTCTATCTTAAAATACGACAAAAGTTCTCCTATACTTTCCCCGCTTAGGTTCATATACGTTTGGGGTTTAGCAAGAAGAATTTTCTCGTTACCGATTTTGGTTTCGGCGATTAGGGCTTTGCATTTAGTTTTGTTAAATTCTACTCCTAAACTTAAGGCCGTTTTTTCTACACTCATAAATCCTAGATTATGAAAAGTATTTTCGTACTTTTTATCAGGATTTCCAAGTCCTACTATAAGTTTCATATTGTTTTAACCAAAAAAGCCGTCTTTATAAAAAACGGCTTTTCTTTTGTAATCTTAATTAGTCTTCGTATATTGCCGAAAGCGACGAATCGTAGAAAACCGCCGTAATTGCTTTAGCAACTGCTTTTGCAACTGAAACAACTTTAATTTTTGGGTTATTTTTAACGGCTTCAGGCATATCGATTGTATCAAGAACAAAAAGTTCTTTAATGGGCGATGCCGTAATTCTATCCATTGCAGGACCAGAGAATACACCGTGAGTACAGCAAGCGTAAACTTCTTTTGCACCGTTTTTAACAAGTGCTTCAGCACCTTGACAAATAGTACCGGCGGTATCTATCATGTCGTCTACCATTAAACAGGTTTTGCCTTCTACGTCGCCGATAACGTTCATAATTTCAATAGCGTTTGCTTTAGGACGACGTTTATCAACGATTGCTATCGGAGCATCTACACGTGATGCAAAGTTTCTTGCTCTCCCAACTGAACCTACGTCGGGCGATACTACTACCCAACTTTCATCCATTCTCTTTTTGAAATTTTTTGCAAGTAAGGGTGCGCCGTATAAGTGGTCAACAGGGATATCAAAGAATCCTTGAATTTGTGGTGCGTGAAGGTCCATAGTCATTACTCTATCAGCACCTGCTGCCGCTAAAATATCAGCAACGAGTTTAGCCGTAATCGGGTCACGAGGACGTGCTTTTCTGTCTTGACGTGCATATCCAAAATATGGCATAACTGCAGTAATTCTACCTGCAGATGCACGTTTGCATGCGTCAATCATAATAAGAAGTTCCATCAAGTTATCGTTAACGGGTGCAGACGTAGATTGAATAATAAATACGTCTCTACCTCTTACCGTTTGGGGAAGGGTGATGCTAATTTCACCGTCCGAAAACTTACCAACTTCTGCCGTAGAAAGGTTAAGTCCTAATTCCTTTGCAACGCTTTCTGCAAGTTTGCGATTAGAATTGCCCGCCACAATTTCAATTTTGTTGCCGTGTGTAATCATTAGTTTTCTCCTTATGTAACTTTATGTACATTAAGTACGTTTATATTGTATGACAAATTAAGCCAATAGTCAAGTGGTTTTCCCTTTTCCCTTGCCTTTTTAAGAAAAATTTTTCTCTATTTTTACACGTCGTTTACCGTGTAGAAAAAATTTTTCTGTATTTAATTGCAAAAACACGGTTATTATGTTAATATATCTTATATATTGATACTTTTAAGGAGTAAAACAATGTCAAACCAAGTTCAGGAACAAAAAGATTTAACTTTAAGTCAAATCTTTGCCACAGCTAAAAAGGCGCTAAAACTCGGCGTTATTTATATGATTATCACCGCTATTTTAGCAACTTCTATTCTATTTACCGTAAAAGCGTTTACTGATACTAAAGTGTATAAATCTTCGGTATCGTTTACCAAATCTACCGAAACCACGCTTCCCACTATGAACTACAACAAGTCTAACGTTGTAAACAAAGCACTTGTTACGACTGGTAAAGCCTTAACCTTATCTAATGAAATTGCTGGTAATCTTACCGTAACTGCCGTCGTTCCAAATAATATTAAGGAAGATGAAGAATTCTTACCCACGTCTTTTAATATAACTCTTACCCCTTCTAGTGAGCTTAATCTTTCTAGCGACGAGTATCAAGAATTACTTGCAAATATTACTAAAGAATTTCTAAACCTTTTTGCTTTGTCAACCTTCCCCAACGAGAGTTATTCGTACGATATTGAAGGTGAATTAGTTAATTCTGAATTTTTACAAGTAGCAGATGCGATTTCGGCAAATATTGATTATTATAATGAAATAATTTCATCAGTTATAGCACTTCATCCTAGTGCAAGCAGTTTTATAAACGCACAAACAGGTAACTCTCTTAGCGACACAACTGCAAAACTTAAATCTTTAAGCGATAGTGTAAAAAGTATAGCACAAACAATCGTAATCAACCATATCGATAACAACGACAACCTAGAAGATTATATCAACTGGATGATTAGCCAAAAAGTTGCTGAAATTACTTATTATGAAACGTTGCAAAGCCAAGCAAAAAATGCTTTAGAAACGTATAATAATACTTTAGCATCTATTGCACCTGGGAAAACTGATGGAAATATTTACGTTTTCGACGATGAAGGTTATTTAAAACTTTACGAAAACCTTATGGATATTTCGGCAAAACTTGCTCAAGCAACTAAAGCAAAAGAAATTGCTCAAAGTTATAAAGATAATCTTGGAGCAGAAAAAAATCAAAATACTAGTGCCATAGCCCAAATTAAAACTAAATTAACCAACGCCCATAATACTTTATCTTCATTAATTGAAGAATATAAAGTAAACGCTAAAGCGTATAACGACGTTCAATTCTTATCAACTGACGCTAAGATTACTAGAGAAGCTTATTCTATCGTGGACGGAACAATCAATACCTTAATCATTTTATTACTTGATTTCTCATTGGTATTAATTGCTTACATTGTGGCTTATGCGCAAACCTATAATAAACTAAAGAAACAAGGATTTTTTAACCAAGAGAACAATAACTAATCTATATCAACTAAAAACGGCAAGTTTTGTACTTGCCGTTTTTTTATTGTGAATTATTTTATATTTTTCTTTTTTGTTAAACTAGAACTGAATTCTCCGTTTTTATAAACTTTACTGAATACAAAAAACCAAATAGTATAAAAAGCATATGAATCAAATTGGACGTACAAGTAAAAGATTAATAAAACAAAAAACACGTTACGATATTTCTTATCTTTGGTTTTAATTAGTGAAATTATTAAAGCAATATAAAAAACCAAACCTACTTCTGCTATAACCCTGACGTGGCCACAGAAAAAAGACGTTCCCGTAGTACCCTTAAGACCTAGTATTTCTGACAGGTATTCGCTTTTATATTCTAAAAAAGCGGCTTCATAACCTAGATTAAACGGAATTGAAGCGTTACCTAAACCAAAACCTGTAAAAATGGATAATGGCTTTTCTAATAACCCCTTAAGTATTGCGTTTATTCTAAACCATCTAGAAGCGAGAGAATCATCTGCGTATATACCTTTATCTAAAATTGCAGCAAGTCTGGGATTACTGCTTACAAGTTTTAGGGCAAAGATTATAGCGACTACCCCGACAGCTATAATAAGTATTTTTTTTAGGTTTATTCCAGAACGAAAAATTCTACAAATAAAATATAGACCTATTACCACTGCCGTATCTAATATAAATCTTGCACTCGCACCAAACACGCAAGTCACCGCAACAAACAAGGCTAATAATATCTTTAAGGCAAAAACTTCTACTTCCCTTTTCTTAAATATTATGATACAAGGCAAAATAACACCAAATAAGTGCATAGACGTAAAAGACGGTTCAGTAAACGTATATTGCAATCTGCCCGAATGCCTTTTTTCTATTGCTATCATTATTTTTCTAATAAAACCTATTCCCGAAACAAAAGCAAGTCCATAAAGCAAGGAAATAAAATACGCTATTGCTAATACTCTCAAAAATATTTTAGGATTGTTTCCATTAACTATAAAATGAATGTATAACGAAAAATAAAAGCTTATTCCTAAAAACAAAGTAGCAACCGTATCTATAACACCTGCTAAAGAAGGATTATAAAATACATAACAAAAACTTGTCAAAATAACAATTGCAATTGCCCATACTAGACATTTCGGTTTTATTCGAACGTTTCCTAGGTTAAGAATAAGGTACAAAAAAAATGCAAACGGAGCAATTGCCGCCCAACCTTCTGACGGTGCAAATACCAAGTTGTCGAACGGCAACAAAAAAACACCGATATAAAAAATCAGTTCCACGACGTTTATCTTTTTTTTGTATTCAACCTTTTGTGATTGCCTATAAGTTTCCATACTTAAAAAGTATACCACATATTAATATTTATTGCAATAAATGGCTTAGATTTAATTAAAAAAACGGCAGTCTACTGCCGTTTAGTTTTATTTTTGACGTTTTTTTCTAAAATAATCTTTTAGAATTTTTGAACACTGCTCTTCTAAAATTCCTCCACAGTATTCCACCGTATGATTAAGCCCACTTTCAGTTAAAATCTTGTATTTACTTTCAGCACTTCCACTTTTTGGCTCATACGCACCGAAATACACTTTTTTCATCCTAGCGTTTGCGATAGCACCCGCACACATGGGACAAGGCTCTAACGTCACGTACATTTCACAATCTAACAGTCTCCAACTCTTAAGTTTTTTACACGCTTTATTAATCGCTAAAATCTCTGCGTGAGAAGTTGCTAGTTGTTTTTTCTCCATTAAGTTATGAGCCTTAGCAATAACTTTATCGTTTAACACGATAACAGCCCCGATTGGAACTTCATCTTTTTTTTGTGCTTTTAAGGCTTCTTCTATAGCAACTAGCATAAATTTTTCTTGCATATACTACCCCGTTTTAGGCTATTTGTGATAATTACTACCGTTTATAATTGTAAACGCCCTGTAAACTTGTTCAGTTAGCATCAACCTAAACATAGTATGAGGGAAAGTCATATCCGAAAACGAAATTTTGTAATCGGCTTTATCTTTTACGCTTTGGTCTAACCCGTAAGAACCACCTATAACAAAGGTTATAACCCCTATTTCATCGCCTTTAGTTTTAAGTAGCGATGCAAGTTCTGTGCTCGAAGTTTTTTTACCGTTTATATCGGTAACGATAACGTAGCCTTTAAGATTAGGTAAAATACGTTCTGCCTCACGTTTTTTTATAATGTTTATAAGACTATCGTCTACCTTATCGAAATTTTCTTCTTTTAGTTCGGTAATAGTAAATTCGCAGTATTTAGAAAGTCTTTTTTTATACTCGCTAATGCCGTCTAAAAAATAACTTTCCTTAACCTTTCCAACACAAACGACGCTTACCTTTATCATTATACTACCGCCCCTAAAACTATCATAAGAACACAAATCGCCACGCCGAAAATTCCGTACGGAACAAAAAACTCGTAAATATTTTCTTTTGGTTTTTGACCTTCTTCTAAAGGATGAGGCTGGACGTGATATTTATCAAACGCAATTAAAAGAACAAACCCTACGAGCAACAAACATCCTATTACGATTACGATGGGATTAAATAGGTCTAATGGTATTTTAAAATATTCTAGAGTTAACACAGCAAAATTGTTTATAAAATGGGCTATCATAGACGGAACTATACTACCCGATTTCATAACTAAAACTGTTAGTCCTAACCCGTACACAAACTGGTACACCGTTTGGTGTATAGAACTATGATAAACTGAGAAAGCAAACGCTAAAAACAGTACCGTCCAGACTTTGTTACTGTGCTCTAGGTTTTCGTATAAAAGACCCCTAAAGAACACTTCTTCTTCGATGGCGGGGATTATAGCGTAGAAAACGGTAAAAATTAGATAATTAATTAGGCTGTTTAGTGGTAACGTGCTACTTGAAGCATGGTCGGTTTCAAAAATACTTGCGATTAAAGAGTTCGCAAAACCTAAGCCTAAAAACATACCAACTGCAAAAATCAATGCAAAAAGTACGTATTTAGGATTACATTTTTCAAAGTGGTGTAAAAAATGGCGTTTTTCTTGCCTTTTAATTTCAACGACTTTGGTTACCGTAAACATCGCTAAAATAGAAAACATAGAGTTTACAACGTAATAAACAACTCCGTCTTTTATGTCTACGAGTTCTAATATTAAATGCCCAACGAAAGATATACAAATATATGCAATTATCATTACGGTAAAAATAAATCCACCGAAAGTCGGGTTATATAAAATTCTATATTTTCTTTTTTCGTTCATGCCTTGCCTTTTTAAAACTTAAATTAGCGTATTCAATTTGAATACGCTTTAATTTAATTAGTCGATAGTTATTAATACGACGCCGTTATCTAAAATTTCACTACACTCACTTACCCAAGTAAACGTTTTATCATCATCAATAACGTGATACTTAGCGTTAGTTAAATCTAAGCCGTTAATTTCTAGCGGTTGTTTTTTACCCGATAAGTTTACGATAAGCATAGCAGTTTTTTCACCGTCTTTTGCGGTTAACACGTACATATCTTCGGTATCAATGGTAGATTCTACTTGATTTTTTAGTTGATATAACTTATTAAACGCTACAAACGAATAGAAGGTTTTAAATGGTTTATAATTGTTAAGATTAAAAATAGCATTATATCCACTAGAGCCTGTAATTCTCATATCGTAAACGTTACAAACGTGAACTACCGGCGAATTTTGCATAGCTATCATATTAGCAGCGGCTTCTGCGCTGTGATGCGCAAGTCCTCTATCTTCACGAACAGCGTGCCACTCGTTTAGGTGAGTTTCGATATGTGAATAACCAAATTCTTCAAGCTTCTTTTGTAAGTATTCGGTATACATTATATTAGTTGCCGTCTTAGAATAACTGTGCCAAGAGAAAAAGTCGATAGGACAGTTGTGTTCCTTAATGTACTTAAAAAATTTATGGAAATAATCAAGCCAAATTTCCGGCCACTCAGCACCAGGACGATGTAAGGCATAAAATCCACAAGAACCGTATCCACCGATTTTTATGTTGGGGAAACGAGATTTTAGGTGCTTACTAGCAACTTCGTAAAGCCTAAAGAAGTCGATGGGAAGTCCGTCCCACATCATAGTAGAACCATGATATTCTTCTTCACTTTCAGGTTCGTTCCAAATTTCCCAATACTTTATATTAAAATGAAATCCGTTTGCCCAGCCTTCGTTGTAGTGCATTATGATATGTTCGCAAATTCTAGCCCATTTTTCATAGTCTTTCGGGGGCTGTGTTCTATACGCTCTTATATGCGAAGCGTTTTCTATGGTGATACCAAGTCTATAATAAGGTTCTACCCCATTATCTACTAGTGCTTTCATTAAAATATCGGTAAAAGCAAAGTCGTAAGAATTAGGGTCGTTTTCGTCAGCATCGAAATCACGGAAAATATTAGGTATATCTACCCATCTATAACCGCCGTAAGGACCGCCCACGTCGTGAAGCCTAGAATACGGTATTCCCGCTTCTTTCATATACTTAAAATATGAAGTGTCGTGTCCTACTAGCGGGGGTTGACCCACACCGTGCATAGGTTTGATTTTACCAACAACTTTACTTAAATCAACGTTAATTTTTGCCATAATCTACTCCTAATTTAATAGTTCATTTATAATTTTGATATCTCTTTGAGTATATTGATTATTTTTGTTAAGTGATTGTATGCTAGTTTTAATGGCTGTTAGTTCTTCTACTGTTAGCACGTCGGAAAAAGAACTTATTACCATAGAATATGCGTTATAATCGCCATAACCGTCAGCGACGCTTTGTTCTAAAAATCTTATGGTGTCGCCAATACCAGTATCCGTGTAGATTGCTAAAGCACATTTACCCGAAAGGTATTCGTAAGTTGTCATTTTTCCGTTAGAGCTGTCAAGGTTTTTGCAGTAATCTTTTACGCCGTCAGTAGATAAAAATTCAGTTAAATACTCACGGGTTTTTTGTGCGTCCTTATTTTCGTCTAATTTTAAAACTAGAACGTATAAGTCGTCTAATTGCTGACTTTTATTATACTGTTTTTCGTAAAAGAAAACCGATGCCGAATATCCACCCGCACCGCCGAAAAGTTTGGCTACTGATGATGGCGAAAAAATACATAACGCACCGAAAAGTATAACCATTAATCCTATTACAACTGCAAGGGTAATTGATGCAGTTTTAATAACAAGTTTTCTCATTTTAATTTCCTTGAATTTTTTTACTTTTATATTTTACCAAAAACCTAACTAAAAATCAAGGCTAAATATAATCTTTTAGCAAAATGTAGAATTATTTAGAAACTTTATTCATAAGTATTTAATATGAAAAAATCAATTGTTAAAATTTTATCATTGTTGCTTTGTTTTGTTTTCCCTTTTTTCTCGTTCGGTTGTACGGAAGAATTAGATTTATCTTCTTACGTTACCGAACTACGCCAAGACGTTTTTGAAGGCAAAACTGATAACTATCATTTAAAGGCGGGTTATGGTTTTAAGGACGGAAAAAATATTCTAACCTTAAAACTCGTTGGTAAATATGACCAAAACGTAACGTATACGGCAAAAATTACGGTAAGCGATATAGAATACAAGCAAGCGTTTACCTATAACCCTATAACTTCGGGACTTATCGCAAGTATTCCGATAGACGGGTTTAATCTTAAAACCTTTGACGTTACAGTATCTAACGCAACTGATAACACGGTGGTTAGCTTAAGTTCAGCGCTTCCTGAAAACACCATAGACTATAAAACGGCATTAAAACATTTAAAATCAAACCAACCCGATTTAATCAATTCGTATTTTGATGGGGACGGAAATTTTACGGCAAATATTATCGTTAGAGTTATAGTTAAAAATGACTGCCCATATTGGTACGTAGGAATAAAAAA
>JAFVOW010000079.1 GCA_017505625.1 Clostridia bacterium
CCTATATAGGTGGTTTATCTAATAGACCACATACTTTTTATAGGAGTTTTTTATTTTGCCCAGGTCAGACGAATTTCAAAAACGATTTAACGAACTTATAGATGATTTCGATTATAGTAGAAACGAGTTGTCAAAACTTATTCCTATTAGCACTAGTACTCTTTCTAACGCATTATCGTATGGCATTATTCCTAGTGTTAAGATTTTAATGCGTGTTGCTGATTTTTTCGAACTACCTATTGAGTATCTTTTAGGCAAATCGAACGATAACAATTTTATTAAATCTTCATCTCCTACAAGTTTTCAACAACGTTTTAATGATTTATGCAACGAGAAAAATGTTACGCACTATAGAGTTGCATTTAATCTAGGCTTAAATCCGAGTATTATTGCAAAATGGTTCACAAAAAACTACTTGCCCGAAATTTCGATAATAGAGTCCCTTTGCAACTACTTTAAGGTTTCGCCTGACTACCTACTAGGCAGAAGCGATTTTAAGAATTAGCAATAATATTATAACAAAAATTATAGGTGGCGTAAATATATACACCACCTATTTTTTTGTCTTATTTTGACTTGTTTTGACTTGTTTTGTCGAAGCGTGTCGAACCTTGTCGATGCGTTTGACACCTTTTGTTCTATCATGTAGAACTTTTTGTTTTATTGTAAACAAAAAAACGATACTACGTTTTAATTTTCTTCTTCGTAATAATACGAATAATCTATACCTTTCATGAAGATTTCTCGGTCAAATATTTTATCGGTTAAAGCGTTTTCGATTAGAGTTAAAATTTTACTGTAATCAACGACGCTTAATTTCATTGCTTCTAAATATTCCGTTTTATCAATCTTGCTCCAATCAACACATTTAGATAGGCTTTTCTTTAGTATTAAGTCTAACCAAATTCGAGTAGTTCTACCATTACCTTCCATAAAGGGATGAGCAATATTCATTTCAACGTATTTTTTAACGATTTCTTCAACAGTTGTTACGGGCATTTTTTCAATGGTAGCAAGTGTTTGTTCTAAATAACCAACGCTTGCAAACGCAAACCCACCTTTACTAATGTTTAATTTTCTAATCTGCCCTGCAAAATCGTATAACCCACCAAAAAGATAGGCGTGAATTTGCTTGATTCCATTTATCGTTCCAACTTCAACGTCGTTTATTATTCCACTTTCAAACATTTCATAGGCTTTCTTTTTGCTTTGCTCATCGATAGAAGTTGCCTTTAATTTAACCCATCTTAGGAACACGTCTGACTTTTTACTCGGAAGAAGCGATAAAAGTATATTTAACCCGTCGTCATCTATAACGTCCGTCAAGTATTTTTTACCGTCTTTAGCCGTAATTTTTAGTTGTTTGCAAATTGCAATCAACTCGGGGTTTCTACGTTTAATAGTTGCCCAATATATTCTTGGGGAATTACTTAAAGAAAGTGCTTCTATAATATCAACGGAACACATCCACCAACGAGAAGTCTCTTCATTCCAAATAGAACGAACAGGAACTTTATCAAAAAATCTAATAGAAGTTTTAATCATTTTTATCTCCTAAAAGGTTATCTTTTTGCTTTTTATATCATACCACGTATAAATAATTTTATCAAGACGTTCTCTTAAATTTAGAAAAAAACGTTCTTAGACACAAAAAAAGAACTTGGAATTTTTTCCAAGTTCTTTTAAGTTAATAAATTTAATTATTTTTTCATTTGAGCTGCAACTTCTTCAGCAAAGTTGTCTGCTCTCTTTTCTAAGCCTTCGCCCATTTCAAAACGTACGAATCTTTTTACGGTAAGTTCTTTACCCATTTCTTTACCAGCAGCAGCTACTACTTTTTCGATGGTAAGTGAAGGGTCTTTAACGAATGCTTGCTTTAATAAGCAGTTTTCGTCGTAGTATTTGTTGATTTTACCTTCTACCATTTTAACTTTTACCATTTCGGGTTTGCTAGCAAGTTTTTCGTCGTTTTCGATTTGTGCAAGTAAAATTTCCTTTTCTTTATCGATAACTTCTGCGGGAACTTCTTCAGCACAGAGATATAAAGGTTTGCCTGCAGCAACTTGTAATGCTACGTCGTGTGCAAGTTCTTTTGCTTTTTCACAAGTGCAACCTTCGATTTCTACTAATACGCCTACTTTACCACCCATGTGGATGTAACTTTCTACTAAGCCGTTTTCAGAAGCCACAAACTTAGCAAAACGACGGATAGCAATCTTTTCACCGATTTTAGCGGTAGCAGCGATAGTTGCGTCTTTTTTAGCTTCGATTAATTCTTCGTTAGTTTTAACGTCGTTAGCTACAACGTAGTCAGCAACTTCTGCAACGAACGCTTTATATTGGTCGCCATTAGCAACGAAGTCAGTTTCACAGTTAACTTCTACTAATGCACCGGTTTTACCTTCGATTTTAGCAGCAACGATACCTTCAGCTGCAATTCTTGATGCTTTTTTAGCAGCGGTAGCAATACCTTTTTCTCTTAAGAAATCTACTGCCTTTTCCATATCTCCGTCAGTTTCGGTAAGTGCCTTTTTGCAATCTGCAACGCCAGCACCAGTCTTTCTACGAAGTTCCATTACGTCTTGACTTGTAAACATAATTCTTTATCCCCTTTTAGATTATTCTGCTTTTTCTTCTACTTCAGCAGGAGCTTCTTCTGCTTCAGCTTTTTCTTCGATTTGTTCGCCTTGATTTGCTTCGATAACTGCGTCAGCGATAACCGATGCGATAAGTTTAACTGCTCTAATAGCGTCGTCGTTACCAGGAATTACGTGGTCTACTACGTCGGGGTCGCAGTTGGTGTCAGTAATAGCAACAATCGGTATATTTAATTTTCTTGCTTCTAATACTGCGATATCTTCGTGGTCGGGGTCAACGATGAACATAACGCCAGGAAGCGTTCTCATTTCTTTGATACCGCCAAGATTGGTTTCAAGTTTTTCCATTTCGCCTTTAAGTTTCATTACTTCTTTTTTGGGAAGAAGGTCAAACTCGCCCATTTTTTCCATGTTGGTTAATTTGTTTAATCTTTCGATTCTAGAACGAATAGTCTTAAAGTTGGTAAGTGTACCACCTAACCATCTAGAATTGATATAGAACTGTCCGCAACGTTCTGCTTCTTCTTTAATAGCGTCTTGTGCTTGCTTCTTAGTTCCTACGAAAAGTACAGACTTGCCTTTCTTAACTTCGTTTACTACGAAAGGATAAACGTCGTTTTCGATAAGTTCTACGGTTTGTTCTAAGTTAACGATATGAATACCGTTTCTTTCACCGTAAATGTACTTCTTCATTTTCGGATTCCAACGTCTTGTTTGGTGACCGAAGTGTACCCCTGTTTCAAGGAGTTGTTTCATTGTGATAACTGCCATAATTCTTTCCTCCGTTTTTCCTCCCCGTCGGCGTTTTTTCAGGCAACATTTCCGATTGATAAGTTGAATTTTCGGATAACACGAAAGCCTGCTTCCTTACGGGTGCGAATTTTTGCTCATATATATTAGCACATAATAACCTTTAAATGCAACAAAATAAAAGGCATTTTTATAAAAAAACGCCCTTTTATTTTAATTTTTATTTAATTTTATTAAATATTAGTATTATTTCTCTTCAGCTTCTTCTGCCATTTCTTCTTCTTCGAAAATTCTGCAAAATTCTTCAAAAACTGCGTCTAAAATGGCTTCGTCTTCTACGGGAATAAGTTCAGCAGTTTCTTCGTCGTCGCCAGAAAGTTCAAATATAACTACGTCGCCTTCGTCTAAACCTTCTACTTCTTCAGCAGGTTCAAACGCACAGTAGTATTTGCCTTTGTATTCAATAGTTCCGTCAGAATAGAAATCGTAAGATTTGCCGTTGTCCATGGTTAAGGTTACGATATCTTCGCATCCACAATCACAATCCTCGTGGTCACAAACGTGTCCTTCGTGTTCACAGTCGCAGTCGTGTTCACCACAACCACAGGTACATTCTTTTTTGTTTTCGTCGCACATAATATTTCTCCTTGTCATTTACAATTATAATGTTAATTTTTTTTGTTTTTATTTATGTCAGATAAATATCCGTTAAGTATAGTGGTCGCTGCAAGACTGTCTATAACACTTTTGCGTTCTTCTCTCGACTTATTTTGCTTAATTAAAATTTCTTCGGCTTCCACCGTCGAACATCTCTCGTCTACGGTAACCACTTTTACGGGAACGATTTCCACAAGTCTATCTATAAAAAACTTTGCCTTGTTTGTTTGAATAGACGGCGTTCCGTCAAAGTTAACGGGAAGCCCACATACTAACGTGGTTGCACCTTTTTGTTTTATATACCCTACTATTTTTTCTAAATCGGTTTTAAGGGTTTTACGGTGATACGTTTCCACCGGCAACGCATACGTGTTAAATGGGTCAGAAACCGCCACGCCTATCCTTTTATCGCCAATATCTAAACATAAATATCTATCCACGTTTATATTCTA
>JAFVOW010000080.1 GCA_017505625.1 Clostridia bacterium
ACTGTAAAAAAGGTGATAGGGGACTTCCTAGAAAAGCAAAAGACTTAAAATTCATAGAAGAATACGCAAAAATATGCAAGCCTTACGGTGTAGAATTTATAATAGAAAAAGACGGAACCATAACGTGCAAATGGTAAAAATAAAGACCACTCTTTTAAGAAATAAGGGTGGTCATTTTTTTATACCTGAAATTAGCCTGTCGTTTAACTCAAACGAGCAGTATTCAACGTAGTACTCATTAGAGTTCTTTTTATAAACTAAACCTATTTGTTCGGGCGAAACGAAAAACGGCGGTGGGCAAACGCCTATAAAGTTACCAAAAAAACCACGCAGTTTGTCGGCGTTAGGTAAAATACTTGAAGCGAGATAACAGTTAATATCGCCACCCACTAAAAGTTCTTCTAAAAAAGCGTAAGGTATAATTTTAGTAGGCAAATTATTAACTGAAAAGTTTTGACCAAACGTAATATTTTTATTTATGACCTTTAACTCGTTACCTTGCACCGAATAGTTAAACGTTACCTTGTGCTTAGCAATATCAGCGTACTCGCATATTATAGTTATTGGGTCACTTAAACTAAACTCAGTGCAAGAAAGTTTTTCTATCGGCATAATTTTAGGAAACAATCTGTATGCAAAAACTTGTGATTGCCCTCCGTAAAACCCAACAAATAGCGTTTCGGAATATCTTTTAACTTCTACCGAATCAAACTCAAAGTTTATGTTTTCAGTAAAAAAATCACTGCCCGTTTCGATAGAAATTTTTTGCGTTCCGTCAGTGAAAATCGTAACGACGGCGTCGTCGAATTTTTTCTGGTCTATCACCTTAAAAGGTAGTCCACAAGGTAACGGGTTATACACGATTAAATAACCACCTTTCATATCGGTAACAAAAATTTGACTAGGGGGGCTAGATAAAAATTCCGAATTAATAGTAAAACTAAACCCCAAAGAATTAGAATTTAGCGGAATAAATTCTACTAAAGAATTATCTGAGATAATATTAACGTGTTTTATGTTGTTTGTAATAACGCCTAGATATATTCCGTTTAGTTTTAAGGCACAATCTTTAGGCGAAGTAAAGTAATAGTACATATCGTTTAATTTTACGTTTAATTTTTGTTTATTATGTCAATAACCATATAAATATTAAAGGAGAAAATTATGGAAAAACTATACGGCTATAAAATAGGCGACGTAAACGGACTGATAAATTTAATTAAAAAAGGCGAACATAAAACGTTAAACCAACTTTTTTTAGATTACTCTATCAAAAGTGGTAAATCGGTGGGAACGGTTAGAAACCTTTACTACGCCCTAGCAAAAAATCTAAACGACGACGTCGATGCGTTAAACAAGTTTTCTATACAAAAAATTAAGATAAACACACCGAAAAGTTTTAGTAAAGAAGACGAAACAAAACTTATAAACGACGTTACAACTCTAAAAAAACAAGGGCACTCCATAAGAAACGCCGTCTTTCTTTTAGCAAACGGCGACCCAAAACTTGCCCTAAGATACCAAAATAAATATAGAAACTGTATAAAAAATAACCCTAAACTTATAAACGAAAGTATAGAAAATTCTAGTAAAGATAAAGAAAACCCCCTGCCAAAGATTTCCGAGTTTTATATGACAAAACTCAAAAAAGAAATAAACGGACTAGTGGAGAGAATAGCTATAAATCTAACAAAAGAAAACGCCAATTTAAAAAAGAAAATAGGCGAACTAAGATTAGAAAATTTAAAACTAAAAACTATGCTTTTTAGCGGTAATTTTTAGTTGACAACGACTCAAAGTATATATATAATGTAATTGCAACCAAAAAGGTTGCAATTAGGTAAAAGTATGAAATTATCGTCGAAAACTCATTACGGCTTAAACGCCTGTTATATTTTAGGTATAAACTTTGGGAAAGAGCCTATATCGGCTTCGTATCTTGAAGTTGTTTTAGGCGTTAGTGGAAAGTATTTAGAAAAAATAATGCGTATGCTAGGTAAAAGAGAAATAGTATGTGCAAGTCGTGGTGCAATGGGTGGTTATATGCTAAAAAGGCATCCGTCCGAGATAAAAATTGGTGAAATAGTGAGGGCATTAGAAGACGATATGGAAATTATCGAGTGTGTAAAGTCGGATGGTAAATGCAAATGTTGTCCGACGAGTTCGATATGGAAAAAACTGTATCACGGCATAAACGAATTCCTTGACGGAATGAGTGTAGAAGATATGATAAACGGCAATTTATAGGAGAACTAATGAAAAAGATATATTTTGACCACGCAGCAACTACTCCCGTAGATAAGCGTGTTTTTGAAAAAATGGTACCGTATTTTACCGAGATTTTCGGTAACGCTAATAGCCAACACGCTTTTGGACGTGAAGCAGTGAGTGCCGTTGACGAAGCGAGAGATACTATCGCAAAACTTATAAACTGTAAGCCTAGTGAACTATACTTTACTTCGGGTGGAACGGAAAGCGACAACTGGGCATTACGTGGCGTTGCTAACGCCTACAAAAACAAAGGTAATCACATTATAATTAGCCCTATCGAACACGCAGCAATGCTAGTTACGGCAAAAGCCTTAGAAAAACAAGGATTTAAAGTAGATTACATGAAAGTCGACGAATACGGTTTCGTTGATTTAGAACACTTAAAAAGTATAATGACGGACAAGACCATTTTGGTCGGTTGTATGCTTGCAAATAACGAAGTGGGAACTATAGAGCCTATCGCTGAAATTGCTAAAATTGCTCACGAATACGGTGCGTTATGTTTTACCGACGCAGTTCAGGCGGCGGGCGTACTAAAAATAGACGTTAAAGAATTAGGCGTAGACTTAATGAGTATGAGTTCTCATAAAATCTACGGACCTAAAGGCGTAGGGGCTCTTTATATAAGAAACGGCGTAAAGGTAGATAGCATAATCACGGGCGGACATCAAGAAAGAACTAAACGTGGTGGAACTACTAACGTCGCAGGCGTAGTAGGTTTTGGCGAAGCCTTTAAGATAGCCGTTTCGGAGATTGACAAGAACTTTGAATACGTAAGTGGTTTAAGAGACCATTTTATAGAAAGAGTATTAAAAGAAGTACCTTACGTTAAACTTAACGGACCTAGAGAAAATAGACTTCCCGCAAACGCCGATTTTAGTTTTAAGTATATCGAAGGCGAATCAATCTTGTTTAGCCTAGACTTAGCAGGTATATCGGTATCGTCGGGGTCGGCTTGTTCGTCGGGTTCACTAGAACCGTCGCACGTACTACTCGCACTAGGCGTACCTGAAGGCTTAGCACACGGCTCGATAAGATTTTCGTTCGGGAAGCACAACACAATAGAAGAAGTGGATTACGCAGTGGACGTTTTAAGAGATTCAGTAAAAAGACTTAGAGAAATGTCGCCACTATTTAAAATTCAAGGAGATATAAAAAATGTATAACGAAAAAGTAATGGATGCTTTCAAAAACCCCAAAAACGTGGGCGAAATAGAAAACGCTGACGGTGTAGGTCTTGTTGGCAACGAATCTTGTGGCGATATAATGCAAATATTTTTAAAAATCGAGAACGATATAATCATAGACGCTAAGTTTAAGACTTTCGGTTGTGCAGCGGCAATCGCAACTAGTTCAACGGCTACCGAAATGGTAAAAGGTATGACGGTTAAAGAAGCGTTAGAACTCACCAACAAAAAGGTAGTAGAAACCTTAGGCGGACTTCCCGCACAAAAGATACACTGTTCGGTACTTGCTGAAGAAGCAATCAAAAAAGCAATCGAAGATTATCAATCTAAAAAAGCATAAATCGACAAAAATTTCACATACTACCCATTAAAAGGGGGATAAGTATGAACGATAAATTTTTATTTGGTATGGTTTTAGGTATGCTTGGCGGTGCAGTAATCGTTACCAACTCAGTTAAAATGAGAAACGCTGTAAAACAAGGGCAAGAAACGATTATAGATAATGACAAGGAAATGCAAAAAACACCCAAAAAAACCAAAAAGCAATAATAACTAAGAAAAGGCGAGAGAA
>JAFVOW010000081.1 GCA_017505625.1 Clostridia bacterium
CAAGTTGTGATAATATTGCTGATGTTTATAGGTAGAGTAGGGGCGTTTGGATTGATATCGTCTTTTGCAGAAAAGAAAGATAACGTTCCTTCTTCAAGACCGTATGGTGAAATATATATAGGATAGGTAAATTATGAAATCAATTTTAGTAATAGGTATGGGGCGTTTTGGTTACAATTTAGCGTTAAAGTTACAA
This sequence comes from Clostridia bacterium, assembly GCA_017505625.1. Taxonomy (GTDB): domain Bacteria; phylum Bacillota; class Clostridia; order Christensenellales; family Borkfalkiaceae; genus UBA1259. Next base: position 197 of record JAFVOW010000081.1, read on the forward strand.
CAACTTGGGAACGACGTTATGATTGTAGACAAAAACGAAACGATTATAACTGAATACGCATCAACGTTTACAAACGCTATGATAGGCGATGCTACAAATATGGGCGTTTTGCGCAGTTTGGGTATAAACAACTTTGATATTTGTTTCGTTACGATGGGTGATACTTTTCAATCCAGTTTAGAAATCACTTCTCAACTTAAAGATTTAGGCGCAAAATACGTAGTAGCGAAAGCAAGTAGAGATTTACAGGCAAAATTTTTGCTTAAATGTGGTGCTGACGAAGTAGTGTACCCCGAACGTGATATGGCAGAAAATCTTGCAATAAGGTTTAATTCTAATAATGTTTTCGGGTACGTTGAAGTAAGTAGTGAATTCGGCATTTTTGAAATAGCCGTACCACAAAAATGGATAGGTAAAACCGTAGTTGAAACAGACGCGCGTAAAAATTATAGCATAAACATTATCGCCGTAAAAACAGGGGACAATTTAACTATGTTAACAGGCGTTGACTATGTTTTCACGGCAGACGATCATCTTATGGTAATCGGTACGCCAAACGCAGTTTTTCGACTTACAAAAAATAATTAAAAACCTTGCGCCGTTAGAATACGGCGCAAAATTAGTTTAAAATGAAAAATAATAAAAATTTAGTTACTTTATCTCAAAAAGAAGGTGGGCTAATCTACTCGATAGTATCGGTTTTACCCTACTTAATAATGTTCGTAGTAGTAGCAGTGCTTATCGTCGCCGATAAAGAGTATTCAACAAAAAGTTATTATACCTACATAACTTACCTAATTCCACAAATAGCGTCGCTAACGGCGTTAATATATATCTGTATGCGCCAAAGAACGAGTGTTATAACGCTATGTTCAGTAAAAAGAACAAGCCCCGTCTACTTAGGTTTAGGCGTAGTGCTTATAGTGGGGTTATTATTTGGCGTAGGGTATTTTAACGAACTTTTCGTAACCTTTCTTGAAAGCGTAGGCTTAGGCTTAACCGTGCCAAGCGTACCTAATTCGTCGCCCGTGCAATTTATTTTAAGTCTAATTATAATAGGCGTGTTAGCCCCTGTTTTAGAAGAACTTATCTTTCGTGGCGCAATCCTTAATTCGCTAAACGGATTAAAAACCTATCAATCGCTAATACTCGGTGGCGTATTGTTTGCGCTATTTCATCAAAACCCAGCCCAACTATTATACCAAGGTATAGTAGGGGCGTGCTTAACCTACCTTGCGTTAAAGTCAGGCTCGGTATTGCCAAGCGTATTAGCGCATTTGTTTAACAACTTGTTTATAATAATCACGAACGCATACTTTTTAGGCGTAGAATTTTACAATA
>JAFVOW010000082.1 GCA_017505625.1 Clostridia bacterium
AGAGTGGTGTAATCGGTAATTTCTACGTAGTCCATACCGTAAATACGAACGTGGCTATCGCCACCACCGTCGCCAAAGTCGTCGCCAACGTATAAGATTTCGTCTAACGAATAGCCGTGTTCTTTTGCGTAAGCCATAATGGCGTCGTACTTGTTGTATTGTTTTAACGAAAAATCAAAGGACGACGAGCCACCGATATAAACGGTGTAGTCTGGAAAAAGTGATAAAACTTCTTTATACATTACCTTACGCTTTTCACGAGTGGGGTCGAATTTAAGTTTATCTTCAATATCTGCTTTCGTACCTAATAGCGCAAAGGTTACCATACCAGACGGGTGGAATTCTACGCTATCCCCCTTATATTCTGTATAGCCGTATTTTTGGCGCAAGTAGGTAGCCTTTTCAAGAAAATATTCTTTGTCGGGCGTGGTTATAATTTGTTTTATAAGTTTGTATTCGCCGTTTTCGGTAGTGCTTTCTTCCATACCGTAGTTACCAACGATATCTATCGGGTAGCCTTGCATTTGAGTATAAATACGCTTGGTGTTGCCTGCGCCTACCATAAGCAGTTTATACTTTTTTGAAAGTTCGTCAAGCACGGCTTTGTTTTCTGCGCCGAGTGGGGTTCTGTGTTGGGTTAAAGTACCGTCTAAATCAAAGCAAATAAGTTTTTTCATAAAATCACCTTATTTTGATTATACATATTTTGTAACGGAAAAGCAATTTTATTTTAGCCTTTTATTTAATCTTAGTAAAAATTTAAGTTTTTATTAAAAATTTTAAATGTTTTTGCTGTTAAAAACTTGACAGCCCCCCACGAATAGTTTATTATTATATCATTATTTATGCTTTTACTTTTAAAAAGTAAAAAAAAGGAGTATTTTTATGAAAAAATTAAGCACACTTATCGCATTGATACTTTGTATCACCATCGGTGGCGTTTACGCATCTTGGTCTTACGCTACGAGCAACATAATTAACTCGCAAGAAACTAACTTTTCTAACGTAGTTACAGAAGCGTACAACAAGGGCGCACCACTACAAATTAAGTTAACCAACAACGCTTTAACGCTTACAATTGAACAAGATCCAGCTAAACAATACTATGGTAAACTTTCTATTGACGGTTCATTAAAAATTGACGTTACCGTTGACCCAACTGCTGCTGCAGCATACCAAAACGGCGTTATTTTAGAATACGCAATTAGCGTTACTTACAATGGCACAGTATATACAAACTTTTTAACAGTTGATACTGCTGCAACTGAACTTGCTGAAAACACAAGTTGGACGATTGACGCAAATACTTTTGCTCAAAAAATCAGTCTAGCAACTGACGCTGTAACAGGCAATGTTCTTGTTCACTTACCAACTATCGACGATTATAACGAATTTAAAACAGATTGGAACGACAATACTATCGTAAAAGTTACCGTTTCTTTCAAAGACGCTGGCACTACTGCTAGTAACTAATTTAATATAAGTAGTTCTTAATACGTTACCTACGTGCTATGTATAACTCATAGCACGTGGGGTTTTTGTTTTTTACGATTTTTCAACAAAGGTATAGACA
>JAFVOW010000007.1 GCA_017505625.1 Clostridia bacterium
AAACGACAGCGAAAGGGAAGACGCTATTATATATAGACTATCTAAAAACGTTCCCGACCAAATGAAGATATATATAAAAGAACTCTATAAAACCATGTTTCATACAAGTAAATCGTATCAAACGACCTTAATGAACAAGAGTTCTAAAACTGCCGATAAAATTGAAGAAATTTTAAGCAGGGAATTACAAGTATTACCCGTGTCGGCGGCGGTTGCATGTCAAGGAATAAAAGGTGCAAATTCAGGTGCAGTCGCAAAGAAAATTTTTCCTATATCCGACATAACTTATTTTAAGAACTTTGAAGGCGTATTCTCTGCAGTAGAAAAAGGTCTTTGCGAGTTTGGTGTATTACCCATCGAAAATAGTACGGCAGGCTCGGTTTCCGAAGTGTATGACTTAATGAAAAAATACAATTTTTCTATCGTTCGTTCGGCACGTGTAAAAATTGAACACTGTCTAGTATCACGTCAAGGCGTAGAAATAGGACAAATTAAAAAGGTTATTTCACACCCTCAAGCATTATCACAATGTGCAGAGTATCTAAAAAAACTCGGCGTAGAAACTGAAGCCGTAGAAAATACCGCAGTTGCTGCTAAAATGGTAGGTGAAAGCAATGACGTAACGCTAGGTGCGTTGTGTTCATCGGACTGTGCCGAAGTATACGGACTTAAAATTTTAGAAAAAAGTGTTCAAGACAGCGCAGTAAACTCTACTAGATTTATTTGTATTTCTAAGAATTTAGAAATCTATAAAGGTGCTGATAGAATTAGTATTGTAATGGGCATCTCTCATAAACCGGGAAGCCTTAATAACGTTATCGGTAAATTTTCAGCACTAGGACTAAACCTTGCAAAAATCGAATCACGTCCTATACCAAACTCAGAATTTGAGTTTATGTTCTACTTTGACTTTGAGGGCGACGTTGCCGATAAAAAGGTAAGAAATCTTATTGCCGAACTAGAAAACGGCAGTGATAAATTTATATTCTTAGGTGCTTACAAAGAACTCGTATGAAATACTGTTTAATAGGGGAAAAGCTAGGGCATAGTTATTCGGCTGAAATACATAACCTTAACGGGTTTGATTATACCTTAAAAGAAATTCCCGCAACACTACTTAAGAGTTTTGTTTTAGATAACGATTACGACGGATATAACGTAACTATTCCGTACAAAAAGCAGGTTATACCGTATCTTGACGAGCTAGATGAGATTGCAAAGATAACGGGTGCAGTAAATACAGTCGTAAACGTAAACGGCAAAAAAATAGGATATAATACCGACGTTTTTGGTATGCGTTATATGATAAAGCGTAAAGGCGTTACGTTAAAGGATAAGAACGTGCTTATACTAGGCTCGGGCGGAACGTCTAACACAGCACAAACCTTATGCATGCTAGATAACGCTAAAAAGTCAATCGTCGTTTCAAGAAAAGGGCAAGTTAATTATCAAAATTGTTACGATATTAAAGACGTTGACATAATAATAAACACTACGCCCGTAGGTATGTATCCTAGCGTTTTCGATAGCCCAATAGATATAAGTAAATTCAGCAGTTTAACTGCCGTTTTTGACTGTATATACAACCCCTTTACAACAAAGTTATTGCAATCGGCAAAAGAATTAGGTCTTATATATAGCGACGGACTACCAATGCTTGTAGAACAAGCCTTATTTTCTCAAGATATTTGGAAAAATTTTAATCATGATAAAAAATTGACCGAAGAAATAATACTTAAAATTAGACGAGAAAAATCAAACCTAGTATTATTCGGTATGCCGTCGTCGGGAAAAAGTACAATCGGAAAAGAGGTTGCTAAAGTCTTAAATAGAGAGTTTATCGACCTTGATGAGTACGTAACCAAAACTTACGGAAAAACGCCATCAGAAATTATTACGGAACAAGGCGAAAAAGCTTTTAGAGAGATAGAAACTAACGCCGTAAAAGAAGTATGTAAATATTCAAATAAAGTTATTTCTCTTGGTGGTGGTACGGTAATTGACCCGCAAAACGTCAAAAATCTATCTAAAAACGGCGTAATGATTTACATC
>JAFVOW010000083.1 GCA_017505625.1 Clostridia bacterium
ATTTTAATTTCTATAGGACTAATCGTAGTTTGGGTATTGTGCGTTAAGTTACTTGGTGATATAGTATCTGGTGGAAGATTTATTTATCTTGACTGCTTTTGTTTTGTAGGTGGAATTGCCGTAACGATATTATCTTCTTTAAGATACGCAGACTCTCAATATCTAAACGTGCTTTGTTGTACACTTACTTTAATTATGTGGATAGCCGTTTGCATAGAAGATGCAAAAAATATAAATTTTATTATTATTTCTTTATATAACCTTTATAAAGTTATACAAATGGCAATAAGTTGGACAAAACTAACTAAAACAAAAAATTCGGAGGCTTAACATGAAAAGAATTTTATGCTGGGATGAAAAACTAGTACAATCTAATCGTAACGTTAGCGTTATTCAGCACAAACCCGAAAAGAAAAATATCGCACTTTACTGTGATGACCTTTGGGAATGTGAACACAACTGCTATGCGGGAATTGTGAAAGTTGGCAAAGTTTATAGACTATATTATCGTGCCAAAGAATGTATTTGCGTTGCAGAAAGTAACGATGGTATAACCTTTAATAAACCTATCGTAGGAACTCATGAATATAATCAATCTAAATGCAACAACATCGTATATATAGGAGACCAAACGGTAGATAATTTTGCAGTTTTTCTTGACACCAATCCCAACTGCCCTGCCGAACAAAAGTTTAAGGCTTTGTCTTCACATAGTAGGCAACTAGGTTGTTTTGTTAGTGCTGACGGATACGATTTCCGTTTTCTAAAATATATTCCCGTAAAAGGTAACTTCGATAGTTATAACGTTTGTTGGTGGGACGAAATTGACCAAAAATACTATATGTATTATCGTGCTTACCATCACCCCGACGGCTCGGACTTAAAAGACGGTGAAAAGAACTCGCCAACGCAAGATATCAGAGACGTTAGATTTGCAACGAGTACCGATTTTAACGAGTGGCAAGTTCACGGCCGTATAAAGTTTGACCAAGGACAAAAAGAATCTGAACTTTATACCAATCAAATTCAAAGATATTATAGAGAGCCAAACACTTTTATAGGTTTTCCAACTAGATACGTAGACCGTAAAGACGAAAAAAGGAATTTTTATTTTATGCCGACAGGCGATAGACATTTTTCGTTCACGGGCGACAACGAGCGCGAAGGAACAGCCTTAACCGATTGTTTAATTATGACTTCTAACGATGCTATTACCTTTAATCGTAGAGATACGGCTTTTCTAACACCCGGCGTTGAAAATAATTATAATTGGTGGTATGGCGACTGCTATACTGCTTACGGTTTAATAGAAACCCCTTCACCTGATGGTGCACCAAACCAAATCTCTTTATATGCGGGCGAAAATTATCGTATTAAAAACGTTCACTTTAGAAGATTTACCGTGCGTCTTGACGGTTTCTTTTCTTGGTACGCAAACGATAAAGGCGGTGAAATAATTACTAAACCCGTAACCATTGACGGAGAAAAAATGTTTGTCAACTTTGAAACTTCTATTTCAGGTGGACTTAAAATTACCCTACTAGACCAAGACGATAAACAAATTGACGGCTACCAAACTTACGTAATGTTTGGAAATACAGTAAATAGACCTATTGAATTTGAAAAACCTTTAATATCCCTAAAAGGCAAAACGGTAAAACTAAAAATAGAACTAACAGATTGCCATTTGTATTCATTGACCATAGAATAAAAAATAACCCCCGTACTTTTTGGTACGGGGGTTTTATTAAATATTTATAAATTATTGTGTTTGTCAAGCCCTACTTGACAAAACGCAAGTAAAAAGTTCTTTATTTTTCCAAAAATATGTGTTACAATAGATGAAAATCGTAAATTAGGAGAAAGTTATATGTCTGTAGGGGAAAATATTTTAAATCTTAGAAAAAAAAGTGGGCTTTCGCAAGAAGAACTTGCAAAGAAAGTTATGGTTAGTAGACAAACTATCAGCCTATGGGAAACCGAGCAGACTTTACCAACTATAGATAACTTTTTAAGACTAAAAGATATTTTTGGCGTTACGATAGACAAAATTTTAACTGACGAAGAAATTCCTAACAACAAAACCAATTCTAATTCTATAAGTACTATTTGCGCTACGCTTTGTTATGCCTTTGGTATTGAACCTCCAAGGTATGCGGAAGAAAAGAATTTTGAACTTGCTAACTATATAGATAAAGCGTTCGACGGCAAAAAAGCAGACCGTGTTGTAATGTATAACCCCGATGCTATTGCTGAGTGGATATACAACAAATATCCCGATTTACTAAAACAAACAAAAATAAATACGGACGTGGAAATACCACTTGCCTCTGTTATGCCGAGTGTTACGCCCGTTTGTTTTGCCACAATGTACACGGGGGCGCAACCTGAAGTTCACGGTATTCAAAAATATGAAAAACCCGTTATAACCATAGACACTATTTTCGATGCCTTAATAAGAGAAGGCAAAAAACCTGCACTTGTTACTTATGGTAAATGCAGTCTAAGTAAAATTTTCCTAGAACGTAAGATGGATTATTATCATTATGAGTTAGTTCCTGGTGGTATAGAAGCGGTCAATGCAAAAGCATTAGAACTTATCGTAAAAGACCAACACGATTTTATCGTTATTTATAACGGCAACTACGATTCGGCGATGCACAAAAGTGGTCCTGAAGGACTTAAATCACTTGCCGAACTTCGTGCGAACGACCATTTCTTTGGAATTTTATCTACGCTTATACGTGAACATTGGAAACACCATAACACATTAGTAGGGTTTGCAATGGACCACGGTTGCCACGAAATAGACGGTGGATGTGGTTCTCACGGATTAGATATGCCAGAAGATATAAATATAGTACACTTCTATAAAGCGTACTCTAAAAACAACAACTTAGAAAAAGGAGAAAAAAACAATGACGATAGGCAAAAATATATCTACGCTTCGTAAAAGGGCAATGCTAGCCCTTGCAGATATCGCTGACCGTGTCGGCGTTAACAAAGAAACTGTTAAGGCGTGGGAAGCTGACGAAAGCACCCCAACTTTAGAACAATTACTAAAACTTAAAGATGTATTTGACATTTCTTTAGACAGACTCGTTACCGGCGAAGAACCCAAAAGAACTACGTACAACACCGAATCGTTAGATACTATTTGCGCTTCGCTTTGCTATGCTTTTGGTATAGAACCACCAAAAACGGCTGCTGATAAAAACCCTCAGCTTGCCGACTATATAGACAAAATTTTCGACGGTGGAAAGGCTGACCGTGTTGTAATGTACAACCCCGACGCAATCGGTCAATGGGTAATGCAAAAATATCCTGGATACGTACGTCAAGCAAAAAGACACGCTGACATAGAAATTCCACTCGCAACGGTTATGCCGAGTGTTACTCCCGTTTGTTTTGCTACTATGTACACGGGGGCTCAGCCTGAAATTCACGGTATAAAGCAATATGAAAAACCCGTAGTTAAAATTGAAACTCTTTTTGATGCTTTAATAAAGGCTGGCAAAAAACCTGCAATTATTACCTACGCTAACTGTAGTTTAAGTAAAATTTTCAAAGAAAGAAATATGGATTATTATTACTTTGACGATGATGACGGTGCTATTGAACAAGTTAACGCACTCGCCGCCGAACTAATCCTAAAAGACCAATATGATTTCTTACTTATTTACAACGAGAACTTTGACTCTGCCATGCACAAAAACGGTCCTGAAAACGCAAGAACTCTTGCCGAACTACGTGTAAATGCACATGCTTTTAGTGTTATTTCTAACCTTATAGAAAAACATTGGAAACACCATAACACACTAGTAGGGTTTGCAATGGACCACGGTTGCCACGAAATAGACGGTGAATGTGGTTCTCACGGCTTATATATGCCCGAAGATATAAACATCTTACATCTTTACAAAGGTTACAAAAGGGAAGAAAACTAATGAAAGTTTATATCATTCGACACGGAGAAAGCACAAATAACCTTAAAGGACTATGGACGGGTTGGGTTGACGCTGAACTTACCCAAAAAGGCTATGACGACGCTGAAAAAGTAAGAGAAATTATTAAAGGCGTTAAATTTGACAAAGTTTTTTCTAGCGATTTAAATCGTGCAGTAAAAACTGCTGAAACAGCTTTGCCTAACTGTAAATATCAAACTTCTCCCCTTTTAAGAGAAATTCATCTAGGTAACTTAGAAAATACCCCCATTAAAAGTCTAACGGAAAAACAAAAACAAATTATAGAAATTAACGGTTACAAATCTTTTGGCGGAGAAACCTTTGACGAGTTTAGAGAGAGAATTCTAGAGTTTAGAAAACAACTTGAAAAATTAGACTGTGAAAGCGTTGCCATATTTTGCCACGGTGGATGGCTTAGATATTTCTTATTTGAGATAATACAAACTCGCCTTACGAGCACTGCTATTCAGTGCAACAACTGTAACGTTGGAATTTTTGAATTCAAAGACCAAAACTGGTCGTTGCATAGTTGGATTAATTTAATATAAAACGTTTCCCCTAACGTAAAAAGCAAGCACGATAAAAAGTGATATACATCACGAAAATCGTGCTTGTTTTTTTGTTTTATTATTTTTTACTTGACAAAACTCCTTAGACGTGATAATATAACAAGTGTTATATATCAAACGTTAGATAGGAGAAATTATGCCACCTAAAATCAAAACTACAAAAGAGCAGATAATTTCTACGACACTAGATTTTGTTAGAAAACACGGTGAAGTGGGGTTAAACGCAAGAAATATTGCTTTAGCGCTAAACTGTTCTACTCAACCTATATTTTCTAACTTTTCGGGGCTAGAAGAACTTCAAAAAACAGTAATGGAAAAGGCTTACGACCTTTATCTAGAATTTTTAGAAAAGGAAGTAAAATCAAACAAATATCCAATATACAAAGCATATGGTATGGGATATATTCGTTTTGCTAAAGAAGAAAGTGAGCTTTTCAAACTTTTGTTTATGTGCAATAGGCGTGGTGAAATTCATGCACCCAGCGTTGATTTTGAAAACTCTGTTAAACTTAATATGGAAAATAACGGCTTAACTGAAGAAAAAGCGAGACTTTTTCATTTAGAAATTTGGACAGCAGTACACGGTATAGCAACAATGCTGGCAACTTCTTTTTTAGATTTTGAGTGGAATTTTATATCTGATATGGTTAGCGACGTTTATCAAGGGTTAAAATTAAGACACGTGGAGAGTAAATAATGATAGCAATCGAAACTAAAAACTTAACCAAAAAATACAAAGACGTCGTGGCTGTAGACAGTCTTAACTTAACCGTAGAAGAAGGCGAGCTTATATCTCTTTTAGGCGTAAACGGTGCAGGCAAAACCACCACAATTAAAATGCTTACTTGCTTATCTAAGCCGACTAGTGGCGACGCTTTTCTTTTAGGTAAAAGCATTTTAAGTGATACAGACGAAATTAAATCGTTTATAGGCGTTTCTCCGCAAGAAACCGCCGTCGCTAAAGGTTTAAGCGTTTTAGATAATCTTAAACTTATTTGCGGTGCGTACGGTATAGATAAAAATAAAAGTGAAAATAAAATACAAGAGCTCGCTTCACTATTAGGGTTAAGTAAATTCTTAAGCAAAAAAGCAGGAAAACTATCGGGCGGTTACCAAAGGCGATTAAGTATTGCTATGGCGCTAATATCAGAGCCTAAGATTTTGTTTTTAGATGAACCGACTTTAGGTCTTGACGTAATTGCTAGAAGCGAGTTGTGGGATATAATTAATTCGTTAAAAGGCACGGTTACTATAGTTTTAACCACTCATTATATGGAAGAAGCGGAAAATCTTTCAGACAGTATCGCAATAATGAAAGACGGTAAACTACTTATAAAAGATACTGCAGATAATATAAAGGCAATTGCAGACACCGATAATTTCGAGAAAGCGTTTATAAAAATCGTTAAGGGGGAATTACTATGAAAACGTTAGCATTTGCTAAAAGAACGGGCAAAGAAATTTTGCTAGACCCCTTAAATTTAGGTTTTGGGCTAGGTTTTCCGATAATACTACTTTTGCTTTTAAGTGCAATACAAAGAAGTATTCCTGTAAGTTTGTTTGAGATAAATCACCTAACCCCTGGAATAACTGTTTTTGGTCTATCTTTCATAACGCTATTTTCGGCAACAATAATATCTAGGGATAGAAGTACTTCTTTGCTTGCAAGGTTATATACTACCCCGCTAAAACCTATCAATTTTATTTTGGGATATACCTTGCCCATTATTCCTATTGCCGTAGCACAAACAATTATTTGTTATCTTTTTGCTTTAATTTTAGGTCTAGAGATTACTGTAAATATTTTATACGCTATTATATTCGTTATTCCCGTTACAATTTTGTTTATTGCTTTAGGATTACTTTTTGGAAGCATATTAAACGACAAACAAGTAGGTGGTATTTGCGGGGCATTACTTACCAACCTTTCTGCGTGGCTTTCTAATACTTGGTTTGATTTAAAATTAGTTGGTGGTGTTTTTGAAAAAATCGCTAATCTTTTGCCTTTTGTTCACGCAGTAGATATGGAACGAGCAATCCTAAACGGCGATTTTATAAGTGCACTACCCCATTTATGGTGGGTGCTTGGCTATGCCGTCCTTTCTTTAGGCGTAGCAATTTGGTTATTTTTACGCCAAATGAAAAAAAATTAAAACGAAAGCTCTAAACTTTCGGTTTAATTCAAAAACTTTCGGTTTTTTTGCAATACAAAAAAACCGAAAATCAAAAAAAGTTTTTTGTTGACACTATTCTTGTTTATAAGGTATAATTTAATTAATTACCAAACTGTAAGGTGAACTGTTATGCAAACAGAAAATATTAACACAAAACTTTATTCAACTCTCCCCACAACCTGCCAAGAAAAGTGGGCGCTAATGCGTGCTAAACAAATTACTGATTTTAAGTGGAAACCTGTTAGAGAAATTCCTACCTACTGCAAAGTAGATAATACAGTAGGTAATACAGTTTTGCCCGAAAACAAAGAAATCACAGGATTTTTATATTCGGGACTTGAGTGGACTGATAAGTTCCTTGCCGAAAACGTTTCGTTTGAAACTTTTATCTCTTGTATTGCTAATCCCGATAGCACCTTATATCAACCGGGCTACGGCAAATTTAATACTCCCAACTATGGTATAGTTTGTAATGGTTTAGTTAGGTATGCGCTTGGCATAAACAAAAGATATCCTACTGCAAAATGGCTAACTGTACCCGGTATTACTCTTGTTGCTAAACACGGCGAATATACTGCCGATGATATTAGGCTTTTAGATATTCCGTGGGCATTTGGCGAAGGCCGTAACCACGTAGAACTCGTTACCGATTTAATAAAAGACGAAAACGGTAAAGTAGTTAAAATCGAACTTTCAGGTGCCGTTAGACCTCATTGTAAACGCAGAACTTTTACCGTAGAAGAATATTTTGAACAATTCAAACTTTTTTCTCTAACTAGATACGATTTGAGTTTAGTTCCCCCACTAGACGAACAATCATATAAACTCGTTTTAGAAACGCCTGTAAATTATACCCGTCCTAAAATTGCAGTAGACAATGGCAATAAATCTAATTATCTTGTTGGCGATATTACCCTTATTTCTGCGTGTGTTGATGGTGAAGACACCATAAAAGTTTACAAAGACGGCGAACTTTTAGAAAGCACAAAAATCTACGGCATAGCAAAATTACCCAGAAAATTTGAACGTGGATATTACAAGGTAGAATTAGAAAACAACAGCGACGTTGTAGAATTCTGCGTTAATAAAGCAAATATTTCGCACGTTGTAAACGGCGATGAAATTACCATAACTGCTAACCCTTGCGATGCTAATTCCGAATTCCATTACGCCGATTTTAGATATGCAGGCTCTAAAGATTATCAACTTAAAGGCTCACGTGCTTCTTCTATGGAAAGTGTAATAGAACTTACCGAAGAAGAAAAAACTTCTGGCATAATAACCCGTAAATTTTCTAGCGATGCTGAAAACTTTAAGGTGTATTTTAAGAATAAATACGGTGTTTGGGTTCACCCAATGACACAAATTAAATAAAGAAACAAAAATTAAAAGCCGAGTTTAACTCGGCTTTTTTATTTTATAATTTTTAAGTTGATGGGGGAAAATCTTTTCCTTCTACCTTTTTATCGTTTTTATAGGGTGGTATTTCACGTGTAAACTTAACCACTTGTTCATCATCTATTACGTCAACGTGCGAACAAAATAAACTCATTGGTTCTATCCCCTTTTCTCGCCAAAATCTTACTACGTCTATTAAATAGTTTCCTTGATGATATCCTATTTTGTTTACACCAAGACCAGCATTTCCGTGAGATTTACCGGGAAGTAAGAATAACTTAAACGATTTACTAACTATGTCAAATCCACCTAAACTTTCGCAAACACTATTATAGTATTTAAGATTGTCTGCCCAAGGACCTGATGGGTCTGCTAGACCTGAAAAAGACAAGAACTTGCCACCGTTATCAAAAAATGCTTGAATACTCGTATCGGTTGCGCTAAAATGTTCACCCACTAGTTCAATGAATTTTTGGTAATCTTTATCAAAATCAAAATTTCGTTCATCAAAGTCTTCGCCAAATAAAAGCCTAAACCAAAAATAACCAAATTTATTTGTTTTACTGTCCAAAAATTCGTTGCAGTTTCTTTCAGAGCCTA
>JAFVOW010000008.1 GCA_017505625.1 Clostridia bacterium
ACTAATATCTAAATCAGGTTTACCTATAATCACTTGCTTTTGTTCTTTAGTTAAATCGGTAAACGAAAATTCTTCGGGTAGCCTTGCGTTAACGCTTATATTTGGCGGAAGATAGTCTAACATTTTATCAGCCGAAGAAAATTCTTCACTTCTTTGATATTCACCCTCAAAAGTAAGATGCAACGAATAAGATGCACGTGTAGTTGCAACGTAGAATAGGCGCATTTCTTCTTTTACTCTTTCGGCTTTCATTTTTTGTCTAATAAACGACCTAAGCAACGTTTCCGAATAAGTTTTTTGGTTTTGGTCGTAGTATTTTAACGCAAAACCACACTCACGATTAAGTAAGACCTCTTCTCTCTCTTCTCCTGCGTTCATTTTTCGTTCAAGCCCGCAAACGATTACTACGGGAAACTCTAGTCCTTTAGAAGCGTGTATAGTCATAACCCTTACAGCATCTTCATCAGCGTTAAACGACGTTTTATAGGCGTCTTTTGCGTTGTCGATATTATCTAAAACTTCGGAAACCGTCTTAAGTATTCCGCTATTTTCAGTAAGTTCCATAAACTTTCTAATACGTTTTAACTTTAACTCGCCGTGTTTTTCAGCAAGAATAAACGTCAAATACATACTATCGTCTAAGATTTTTTGTAGTACACCTTTAGCACCGATAAAATCTGCTAAATATCTTAACTCTTTTACGTACTCGTCAAAGGCTTTTAAGCGGTTATAAAGCTCGCCTTGAGCGTTTTCTAAATAATAATTGTACGCATCGTAGAAACCGTTTTTGCCCTTGTTGTCGGTAGAAAAAATTACTATTTTAGCAAGTTCTTCTTCGGAAAAACCCCCGATAGGACTTTTCAATACGGTGGCAAGCGGAATATCGTTTTTATAGCAATCTATAAGCCTTAAAGCGTTGATTAAAACTTGTATTTCGGGATATGCGCAAACGTCTTGACTTACTTCGCTTACGACGTTTATACCGTGTCTTTTTAAGCCGTCAACTAATGATTCTACGTATTCGTTAGAACGATTTCTAGTTAAAATTACAATGTCGTTAAAGGTAACGATTTTTTGTGTTTTTTCTTTTGGATGATAATAGGTTTTTCCGAGTTCTTCTCTAATGATTTCTGTTACCAACGATGAAATAGAACTCGCTTTTTTATTCTCTTCGTTTTTGATTTCAGAAAGAATATCGTAAACCCTTGGCGTTTCTTTTGCCACAGTTTTTTTCTCGGGTTTAACCAAGAGATGAACGGTTGCTCTACCCAAGTTATTTTCGCCGTAGATACCGCCCGGTTTTAGCATAGAATTAAGAGAATAATCTTCACCGAAATTGTCCTTTTTCATACAATAGGTAAAAATTTCGTTTACTTTATCTATAACTTTTTCTGCTGAACGGAAATTATAGTTAAGCATTGCAGTCTTTTTACCCAAATGCTTCATGGTTTTCATTTTATTAGAGAAAATATCGGGGTTGCAACCACGGAAACCATAAATGCTTTGTTTTACGTCGCCCACCATGAACAAATTATCGTTAGAAACTGCCGTAATAATTTCTTCTTGCACACCGTTAGTGTCTTGATATTCGTCAACGAAAACGAATTTGTATTTTTCTCTTACAGCCGTTTTTACGTTGTCATCTAACAGCACACGGTAAGCAAAATGCTCTAAATCGTTAAAATCTAGAACGTTTTCTTCTGCTTTTAACTCTGCATAAATATTTCCGTATTCTTTAACTAACTGTACTAAATAGTCGGTTGTTTTGCAAATTTCGGGTAAACGCTTAAGGTCTATAGATTTTTCGGTAATTGCCTTTAAATACGTCTTAAACTGTTTTTTTAACGTATCACGAATTTTAGTTGCTTTTTCTTTTAACTCCAACGGCGCGCCCG
>JAFVOW010000084.1 GCA_017505625.1 Clostridia bacterium
ATATTCTAGCAAAAGCACTTATTGAAAAGTATTTTGAAAACTATACCACCGTTAGCGAAAAAACGGGTAAAGAATACGAATACGAAGAATATATTCCTCTTTTTGATTTTGTAGAAGACGAAATTATCAAATCAGGACAAAAAGCATACTTTTTAACCGTTGCAGATTACGTTACTATGGAAGACGGCACGGGTATCGTTCACATTGCACCCGTATACGGTGAAGACGACCATCAAGTAGGCGATAGATACAACTTGCCGTCAATTAAACTCGTAGAAGGCGACGGTAAACTAGACGCACGTTGTAAATTTTTAGCAGGCATCTTCGTTAAGGACGCCGATAAACTTATAATCAAAGACTTAAAAGAACGTGGTCTATTATTTAAGACGTTAGAATTTACTCACAGTTATCCG
Source organism: Clostridia bacterium (assembly GCA_017505625.1). GTDB lineage: Bacteria > Bacillota > Clostridia > Christensenellales > Borkfalkiaceae > UBA1259. The sequence goes on from JAFVOW010000084.1 coordinate 414, forward strand.
TTCTGTTGGCGTTGCGATACACCTCTTATCTATTATCCTAGAGAAAGTTGGTTTATCAAAATGACTGCAGTAAAAGATAGACTCTTAAAAGCCAACGAATCAGTTAATTGGATACCCGAAACTATTAAACACGGTAGAATGGGTAACTTTTTAGAAAACGTTATCGATTGGGGATTATCACGTGAACGTTATTGGGGAACACCGCTTCCCGTTTGGAAATGTAACAAATGCGGTAAAATTCACGTAATCGGTAGCAAACAAGAATTGAAAGAACTTTGTGGTATTAACGGCGATATCGAACTTCACCGTCCTTATATCGACAACTGCACATTCTCGTGCGAATGTGGTGGCGAATACGTTAGGGAAAAGGAAGTTATCGACTGTTGGTTTGACTCGGGTTCAATGCCCTTTGCTCAATACCACTATCCATTTGAAAATAAGGAACTTTTCGAAAGTCATTTCCCTGCAGACTTTATATCTGAAGCAATTGACCAAACTAGAGGTTGGTTCTATACGTTATTAGCAATTTCTACCTTACTATTTGACAAAGCACCGTTTAAAAACTGTATCGTTTTAGGACACGTAAACGATAAAAACGGTATCAAAATGAGTAAGCATAAAGGAAACGTCGTAGACCCGTGGTCGATACTAGATAAACAAGGTGCAGACGCAGTTAGATGGTATTTCTATACCGGTTCTGCTCCATGGCTTCCTTCACGTTTTTACGAAGAAGGCGTTGCCGAAGCACAAAGAAAGTTTATGGGTACGTTGTGGAACACCTATGCGTTCTTCGTGCTATACGCTGATATAGATAAATATAATCCTAGCGAATACGACATAAGTAAGTGCAAACTTTCGCTAATGGACAAATGGATACTATCAAAACTCAATACGTTAATTAAAACGGTAGACGATAGCCTAAATTCATACGATATTTTCGGTGCAGCACGTGCTTTACAAAACTTTACCGACGATTTATCTAATTGGTACGTACGTCGTGGTAGAGAAAGATATTGGGGACACGATATGACCGATGATAAAGTGGCTGCATATACTACGCTTTATACCGTACTAGTTACTATGGCTAAGTTAAGTGCACCGTTTACGCCCTTTATGGCTGAATCAATTTATCAAAACTTAGTACCTAACTTCTATAAAGACCAACCTATTTCAGTACATCTTTGTTCTTTCCCGAAGGCCGATGAAAAGGCAATCGATAAAGATCTAGAAGACGGTATGCAAAACGTTTTAGATATAGTAGTATTAGGCCGTGCTTGTAGAAACGCATCAAATATAAAAAACCGTCAACCCTTATCGAAAATCTTCGTTTGTTCTGAAAGAAAAACCTTCCTTACCGAAGGGCTTTTAGAAATCGCAAAAGACGAACTAAACGTAAAACAAGTAGAATATTTGACTGACGCAGCGTCTTTTATAACCTATAAAATTAAACCGCAACTTAAGACCTTAGGTCCTAAATACGGTGCAAAACTCGGTAAGGTAAAGGCTTTCTTAGAATCTTGTAACGGTGCTGAACTAGTTTCTACTGTTAAAGCAGGCAAAACCTACGTTACCGAATTTGACGGCGATACGTTTGAATTTACTTTAGACGACCTTTTAATTTCAACTGAAAGTGCCGAAGGCTATACTTCTGCTAGTGATAACGGTATCACCGTGGTAATGGACACTAACGTAACCGAAGAATTAAAAGAAGAAGGTAACGTAAGAGAAATTATTTCTAAAATTCAAACTATGCGTAAGGACGCAGGTTTTGAAGTTGTAGATAGAATTAACGTATTCTTTAGTACTGAAGACGAAGCAATCAAAAAAGCGTTTAACGACGCTAACTTAAAAGCAGTAGTACTCGCTGACAGCGTAACTGAAGGTACGGCAGATGGCTTTACTAAAGAACTCGACGTAAACGGCTCAAACGTTACTGTTATCGTAGTTAAGGTAAAATAATGAGAACTGCCGACTGGAAAGATTATCAAATTATAGCCACGGGTAACGGGTATAAGTTAGAACGTTGGAAAGACGTAACGCTTCTCAGGCCCGACCCGCAGGTTATATGGCAAACCGACGTTGATATGGACGGATATAAAGGGCTTAACGCTAAATATATTCGCAGTGAAACGGGCGGTGGTAAATGGCAAATTAAAAATAAATTTCCCGACGAATGGACGGTAAGTTATAAAGACTTAACCTTTAAAATAAAACCTATGGGGTTTAAACATACCGGACTTTTCCCCGAACAAGCAGTTAACTGGGACAAAATGCGAGCCCTTATCGAAAATGCGGGAAGGGAAATAAGCGTTCTTAATCTATTTGCATATACGGGTGGTGCAACGGTGGCGTGTGCGAAGTCTGGTGCTAGCGTTTGCCACGTTGATTCGGCTAAAGCAATGGTAGAACGTGCAGGCGAAAACGTAAGACTATCTAAAGTTGAAAACCCAAAAGTTAGATACATTATCGACGATTGCAAGAAGTTCGTTGAACGTGAAATTCGTCGTGGTAGACGTTACGATGCGATAATTATGGACCCTCCGTCGTATGGTAGAGGACCTAACGGCGAAATGTGGAAACTAGAAAGCGAACTTTTCTCGTTAGTTTCGCTTTGCGAAAAGGTACTGTCGGATAACCCATTGTTTTTTTTAATCAACAGTTATACGACGGGGCTTCAACCACAAGTAATGAAGAATATTTTAGAAAAGGTAATCGTTTCTTCTCACGGTGGCAAAACCGAAGCGTACGAAGTCGGGCTTAATACTTTAGAAAAAGGTATAATACTTCCCTGTGGAAACAGTGGAATTTGGATGAACGAATAAAATTATGGAAGATTTAAACATACTCTACGAAGACAATCATATAATCGTGGTGCTAAAACCTCAAAACGTTCCTACTTGCGAAGACGATAGCAAGGACTTAGACTTACTTAATATGGTTAAAAACTATATCAAGGTAACCTACGATAAACCTGGCAACGTTTACGTAGGATTAGTTCATAGGTTAGATAGACCGACGGGCGGAGTAATGGTGTTTGCAAAATCGTCTAAGGCGGCGGCACGACTTACCGAACAAATACAAAACGGCGATTTCGAAAAGAGATACTATGCCGTAGTTTGTGGTGTTCCCGAAGAAGAACAAGCAACTCTTATTCATTACGTAAAGAAAAACGCCGTTAATAATATGGTTTACGTAACAGCCCCAACAGTAGTTGGAGCAAAACGTGCAGAACTTAACTATAAGGTGCTAGAAAAACTTAGTGATTCAGCACTCGTAGACGTAAGGCTTTACACGGGCAGAAGCCATCAAATAAGGGTTCAAATGAACGCCATAGGTTGTCCCGTTTACGGCGATATGAGATACGGTGGAGAAAAGGCTAAAAAAGGATATTTAGCACTTTGGTCGTATTATTTGTCGTTTTTACATCCTATTAGCAAGGAAAGGTTGGTTTTTAGGGTAGAGCCACCTAAAGAAAATATGCCCTGGAAGGCGTTTAATACTGAAAAAGCCGTAACCATTATTAAACCCAATGCCTAATACGGTAAAAGGTTTGTTTAGTAATTGACTTAAGTATGAAAATTTGGTATAATAAAAAAGCAAAATCTTGTACGCTAATAACTGATAGAAAAACAAGACGTTATTTTTCGGGTATAGACGTAGATGAAGGCGTGATGCTTTTATCTGATAAGAAATATTACCTAGCCGATGCGAGAAATTTCTATGCAGTAAAGAACTTGCTAATTTCTACCGATATAATTCCCGTCAAATACGAGGGAATTGAATCGATAGAAAGCATTTTAAAAAACGAAAAAATAAAAACTCTTTATATTGATTACGATAATACTACGGTAAGAGAACTTGAAACGTATAAGAGTTTTAAGATAAAGATAAAAGACTGTTCAAACTGGTTAAAGAACTTAAAAAGCATAAAAACCGAAACTGAAGTACAAAAAATCAAGCGTGCTTGTGAAATCGTTCAAGACGCATTTTACGAGACTGTTAAAGAGATAAAAAAAGGCGTAACTGAAAAATATCTAGCAGAGTATATTAAAAACTCCATGTTAAAAATGGGAGCTGAAGATATATCGTTCGATACAATCGTTGCCTTTCAAGAAAACTCTGCAGTGCCACATCATCAAACGGGCGATACTAAGTTAAAAGATAACCAAGTAGTTTTAATAGACGTAGGTTGTAAGGTTGACGGATATTGTTCGGATTTAACAAGAACGGTGTTTTTCGGTAGCCCTAGCGACGAGTTTATAAAAAATTACAACGCAGTGCTAGACGCTAACCTTATTGCAATTGATAAAATAACGTGCGGTACTTTGACTTGTGAAGCCGATAAGTTTTCAAGGGACAAGTTAAAAGAACTAGGTCTTGACGAATATTTTACTCACAGTTTAGGACACGGGTTAGGACTTAATATTCACGAATTTCCGTCACTATCGAAAAAAACTCAAGATACTCTAAAAAACGGTATGACGTTTACGATAGAACCAGGCGTGTATTTTGATGGTAAGTACGGTATTAGGATTGAAGACACTGTAATTTTACAAGACGGAAAAGTTCAAAGACTTTTTACTGACGACAAAAAATTAATTATTATATAAAAAATTATTTTAGGAGAAAACAATATGATATCAGCAGGCGAATTTAGAAAAGGCGTAACGTTTGAATATGAAAGTTCAGTTTACACCATCGTAGATTTCCAACACGTAAAACCTGGTAAAGGTGCAGCGTTTGTTAGAACGAAAATGAAAAACGTTATCACAGGTTCAGTACTAGAAAAAACTTGGAACCCCACCGAAAAAGTACAAGAAGCAGTTATCGAAACTAAGAATATGACCTATTCTTATAACGACGGCGAACTTTACTATTTCATGGACCAAGAAT
>JAFVOW010000085.1 GCA_017505625.1 Clostridia bacterium
AATAGAAATACCTTGCAGGTTCTGTACACGTAGCCCCAGAACTAAAATATATATCTGAAGCCACTTCTTCTACAAAAGAGTGGGTGTGGCAAGCACTAAAACACAAGGCACAACAACAACTTATAACTGCTAAAAACAAAAATGCTAATAATTTTCTCATAAACATCTCACTCCTTTATATTAAATTTCTATTAGTATTATAACACAACATGCTTACTTTTTCAAGTGCCAAATTTTCAATACAAAAAACGCATTTGATTCCAAAAATCAAATGCGTTTTTCTATTTTAGTTTTTAATACAATCTAAATGCTTTTTCTGGTAAACGTTTTTTGTGTTGGTTTTTAAGCGTTTTGCCTTTGCTTATTCTACTTTCAATGGAAAGTTCTTCGGTGTTTACAGTAAAGGCTACGCCAAAATTATCTATAACTACTACGTCGTAAGACTCTTTTACGTGGCTAGCAAAGATTATCTTATTAACCTTTCCTAGTTCGCATATTTTTATGCCCTTTCGATTTCTTACCATAGGTTCTATTTCAGCGGAAATTACACGTTTATAGTAACCCGTATCGGAAATTATAACAAATTCCCCTTCCTCGTCGACTTGTGCCGTATAAACGATTTTATCGCCTTTATTTAGGTTTATTCCCTTAACGCCACCTGAAATTCTACCTTGAGTGGGAACATCATCTTTTAGCACGTTAAGTCCTATACCCTTTTCGGTGATAAATGCAATCGTGGTTTCGGGCATATCTTCTTCAACTGACACGACGGTATCGCCGTCTTTAAGTTTTATGCCGACAAAACTGCTCTTAGAAACGATATAATCTTTCCACTCGGATTTTTTGATTAGACCGTCAGCCGTAACAAAAATTAGACTACCTTGTTTTTCTTGACTTTCGTCGACTGCAAAGACTGCGATTGGGAATTCGTCTTTTTTAACTTCAGGAGCAACTTCAGAAAACTTACAACCTTTATCTCTAAATCTATGTTCGGGAGCAGAGTCTAGGTCTATTCTAAACACGTTGCCTTTATCGGTGAAGGCGTATAGCGTTTGGTCGCTTCTGATTTTAGTGTAACACTTTATAAAATCAGATGGGTTTGCGTTATCTTTAACCTTTCTTTCGCTTGCGTTAAAGTTATGCTCAGTCATTTTTTTGAAGTTTTTGCCTTCGGTAATTGCCACGACGTAGTCTTCTATGGGTTTTAGTGCTTTTACGGCTTGTTCAGCGGTTACGTCGTCGCCTAATTTTTCTACTACCCTACTACGTCTAGGTTCGGCAAACTTCTTCTTAATGGATAGCATTTCCTTTTTAACGATATCCATTTGGCGGGATTTACTACCAACTACTGCCGTGAGTTCTGCAATTAGTTTTTTAAGGTCTGCTAATTCTTGTTCTAGTTTTACTACTTCTAGTTTAGTAAGTCTTGCTAGTCTTAAATCAAGTATTGCATTTGCTTGAACTTCGGTTAAATCAAATCTTGCTCTTAGTTTTTGTCTTGCATCGGCTGTGTTTTCTGCGCCTTTTATTATCTTTATAACTTCATCGATATTTTTAACGGCTATAATTAAGCCTTCTAGTACGTGGGCGCGTTCTTTTGCACGTTCAAGTTCATATTTAGAACGATTGAGTATAATTTGTCTTTGATAGTTTACGTAGTACGAAATTATATCAAGAAGTCCTAATTGACAGGGTTTGCCGTTAGCAATCGCCACCATATTAATACCAAAAGTGGTTTCTAACATAGTGTTTTTGTATAGGTATGCAAGAATTGCGTTAGCGTCGGCGTCTTTTCTTAATTTGATTACAGCACGCATACCGTTTCTATCCGATTCATCTACTACGTCGGCTATTCCGCCTAATATATCTTTTTTTGTTTCTCTTAAATCGGAAATCTTCTTTAAAAGGTCGGCTTTGTTTACTTGGTACGGTATTTCGGATATTATTAGGTTTACCTTATCGCCCGATTCTTTTTCGGTAGTAACCCTTGCTCTTACTTTAATTTTACCACGACCGGTTCTATATGCTTCTTCTAATTCTTCGCCGGCAATAATATATCCACCCGTAGGAAAGTCGGGGGCTGGGATATATTTCATCATTTGTTTTAAGGATATTTTGGGGTTATCTATAAAAGCAACCGTGCCGTCTATTACTTCGCCTAGGTTATGCGTGGGAATATTGGTTGCTAACCCTACTGCTATACCCGATGCACCGTTTACTAAAAGGTTTGGGTATCTTCCCGGTAGGGTTTCGGGTTCAGTAGTGGTATCGTCAAAGTTTAGGTTAAACTTTACGGTATCTTTTTCTATATCACGTAAAAGTTCTAAACTTAAATTAGCAAGGCGTGCTTCGGTATATCTATAAGCCGCTGCCGAGTCGCCGTCAACAGTACCAAAGTTACCGTGTCCGTCAACTAACTTTTCACGCATATTAAAATCTTGCGCTAAGTGAACTAGCGCACCGTATACCGAACTATCGCCGTGGGGGTGGTATTTACCCAACACTTCACCAACGATTTTTGCACATTTTTTGTGCGGTTTATCAGGGGTTAAACCCATATCGTACATTGCGTACAATATTCTTCTTTGAACGGGTTTTAAGCCGTCTTCTACTCTAGGAAGCGCTCTATCTAAAATTACGTCTTCAGCATACGCAAGCATCGAATCTTTAAGCACTTCATCAATAGAATTAAATATTATTCCGTTTTCTTTTTCCATATAAATATCCTTTGCGTATTACGAGCGTTTAATTTTAGCGAACGAATCCACCTTATTAAATTCGGTGTTTTCAAATATATATTTCTTTCTTTGTTCTACTTCATCGCCCATTAAGACGGTGATAAGTTTATCGGCTTCTACTGCGTCTTCAATGGTAACCTGCATTAACGAACGGGTTTTGGGGTTCATTGTTGTACTCCATAGTTGGTCTGCATCCATTTCACCTAACCCTTTGTAACGTTGAATATCACATTTACCTACTTCGCTTAAATAATCTCTTAACTCTTTATCGGTATACAGATATTTGTCCACTTTATTCTTTGATGCTTTATATAAAGGTGGCATACCAATGTATACGTGCCCTTCTTGTATTAGTTCACGCATGTATCTAAAGAAGAACGTAAGAAGTATTGCCCTAATATGACTGCCGTCTACGTCGGCATCTGATAAGATTATTACTTTGTGGTATTTAAGGCTTTCGATATCGAATTCCGAGCCAATGCCCGTTCCTAGTGCCGAGATTATCGTTCTTATTTCTTCGTTTTGTAAAATTTGGTCGATTTTTTTCTTTTCGACGTTTAGGGGTTTACCACGTAGTGGTAAAATGGCTTGATACTGACGTACTCTAGCTTGCTTTGCCGACCCGCCTGCCGAATCACCTTCTACGATAAATAGTTCGTTGAGTTCGGCTTTTCTTCCCGAACACGATGCTAGTTTTCCTACTAGATTTTGTGATTCTATACTCTTAGTCGCCCTTGCTATTTCCTTTGCTTTTTTTGCGGCAAGTCTTACTTTAGACGCTGATAACGCTTTATCGATTACTATATCAAACACTTTGCCTAGTTTTTTGTTAGCCATAAGCGTTTGAAGTTCGTTTACCGTAACGTATTCTACTGCGGGGCGTGCTTCAGGGTTACCGAGTTTGGTTTTGGTTTGACCTTCAAACTGAACGTTTTGCATCTTGATAGATATTATCGCCGTCAAACCTTCTTTGAAGTCTTCGCCTATAAAATTATCGTCTTTATCTTTTAAGATATTTCTTTTTCTTGCGTAATCGTTAAAAATTCTAGTAAGTCCCGACCTAAAACCCGTTTCGTGCATACCGCCTTCCGGCGTGGGAATATTGTTGACGTACGAATACACGCTGTCAACGTATGCGTCGGTATGTTGAATAGCAAACTCTACTTTTATTCCGTCTTTTTCAGCAATAGCGTAAAGCGGTTCGTTATAAAGCGTAGACTTACCTTCGTTTAAATATTTAACGAAATCGTTTATACCACCGTCGAATTTATACACTCTTTTAAAGTCGGTGTTTTCGTCGTAAAACTCTATTTCAAGACCTTTATTCAAAAAGGCTAGTTCTTTTAATCGTTTTAAGATAGTTTCGGGGTTAAACTGTACAGTTTCAAAAACTCTAGCGTCGGGTTTAAACCTAACGAAAGTACCTTTTTTCTTAGTTTTTTCTTTGGTGTCTTTTAAGGGTGCTTTAGGAACGCCTGATTTGATTTTACCAGTCTTTTCGTCTAGAAAACTGCTAAACTCCATTTTGTATACAGTGTTTTTATATACTTCTACCATAAGCCACTCTGAAAGGGCGTTGGTAACCGAAGCCCCTACGCCGTGAAGACCACCCGAATAACTGTAGTTTTCCGAATTAAATTTACCACCTGCGTGAAGTTGCGTAAATACTACTTGAACGCCAGACACCCCTGCTTTAGAGTGAATATCAGTAGGAATACCACGACCGTTATCTTCAACAGACGCCGAACCGTCTTTATATAACTTTATTATAATTTTATCGGCAAACCCGTTAGCAGCTTCGTCAACTGCGTTATCAACGATTTCCCATAAAATATGATGAAGCCCACGAACGCTAGTAGTACCTATGTACATACCAGGACGCATTCTTACGGCGTCTAACCCTTCGAGTATGCTAATGTCTTCCGCTTTATAAGTGTTTTTAGCCATTTTCTCTCCCAAAACTAAACGTAAATTTTAAAAGTACATATCTATTTTACTATATATTGTGTTTTTTTTCAAGTTTTAAAC
>JAFVOW010000086.1 GCA_017505625.1 Clostridia bacterium
CAACTATACCAATATAATATCTTCTTGCTTCGCACGCCCAATCTTCATCAGCGTCTAAAGCGCCGAACTTACCGAAAGCGTCAGCAGAGAACAATATTTTATCGGTAGTATCGTAGGTAAGCATAACTTCAGGCCAGTGAACCATTGGCGCAAAAATAAAGGTAAAATTGTGTTTTCCCGTTGAAAATGTTTCGCCGTCACTAACAATGATACGTCTGTCAGAAAAATCCGTACCGAAAAAGTTTTTCATCATAACGAAAGCCTTTTGGTTAGAAACGATAACAGCGTTTTTGTATTTATTCATAAACATATCGATACTTGACGAGTGGTCAGGTTCCATATGTTGAATAATTAGGTAATCGGGTGTTTTACCGTCAAGTGCATTTTCAAGATTATTAAGCCATTCATCGGCAAAGCGATGGTCAACTGTATCGAAAACAACAGTCTTTTCGTCGGTAACAAGGTACGAGTTGTAAGCCATACCGTTTTCTACAACGTATTGACCTTCGAAAAGGTCGGTTATATGGTCGTTTACACCAATGTAAGTAACGTCATTGTTTATTTTCATAAAATTCTCCTTATATTTACATATGTAATGAAATTGTCATATTCTTTCCGTATATTGATTTAGCGGTAATTTTCCACTTGTTTACTTCGGCAACGCTTTTTGCAATAGAAAGACCAAGCCCACTACCACCAGTTTCTCTAGAACGAGAATTATCTCCACGATAAAATCTTTCAAATATTTTGTTTACTTCTAAATCGGGTATTAGGCTTCCTGTATTCGAAACCGTAATAATCGGATGATTATCTTTTTTAAGATTTATAATTATTTCACCGCCACGAGGGGTGTATTTACTGCGTTATCAAGCAAAACGTTAAGTATAATTTTAATACTTTCAACGTCCCCGTCATATTCAATACCACTATCAACGTTAAGCGTAATAAAACAACCGTTTTCAAAAGCAAGAGCATCGAAGGGAAGAGAGCAAGCAACAACCGTTTCAGATAGATTAAACTTTTCCTTTACAAGTTTTGTAGTGTTTTCATCTATTTTAGCAAGCGTAAGCATATCGCTAACTAAAACTCGCATACGTTCGGTTTGTGTTTGAATATTTTCCACCCACTTATTATCGTCAATATTCTTTAATACTTGTGCGTTAGCAGAAATTACGGCGATAGGTGTTTTTAACTCGTGGCTGGCGTTAGATATGAACTGTAACTGACGGTTGAGCGTATCGTTTATAGGCTTAACAAATTTTGAAGAAGTAAGCAAAATTATAATAAATACAGCACCGTAAGCGCTCGCAAGAATTATTAAAGCTGTAGATAAGTTTGCCTTAAATAACAAGTTTAAATCAGTAGAATCTATTGCAACTATCAACCGTTTTTCACCGCTTGATATCTTGTAATAGATGTTATCAACACTGCCGTAACCGTAATTTCTATGCGTGGCAATTTCTATAACGTTATCTATAGTATTCTCTGTAAACTTATTAGAATCAAAAACTTTAAGATAATCGTGGGTATTGCCGTCAATAATTTCAACAACAAAACTGTTTTGTTTAATGATTTGGTTAGAATTTAAGTAAGTTTCTTCGGTAAAAGAAAGTTCTCTTAAAATCATTTCGTTACGACTATTTGACGTTGTAAGGTAAAAAATTAAAAAGAGTAGAGCAAAGGTAATAAGCAAAAAAGACATAGAAATAATTAGGAATTCTTTTTTTGATTTACCTATCATTTTTAGCACCCAAAACGTAGCCAACGCCACGCAAAGATTTAATTTCCACACTAGAGCAAATAAGCGCTAGTTTTTTTCTTATAAAGGAAATATAAACTTCTATAGTGTTATACTCAGCGTCGCTATCGTATCCCCAAATTTTTTCTATAAACCTTTCTTTGTCGATGCACTTGCCATCAGAAAGAATAAGCATTTCTAGTATTTGGAACTCTTTTTTTCCTAAAACAATTTTTTTATCTTTGCAATTAAGTTCGAGCGTATCTCTATTGAGATTTAGGTCGCCAAACGTTAAAACGTCGCCGGTAAATTTTTCTTTACGGCGTAAAAGTGCACGTATTCTAGCTAAGAACTCATCAGTGTTAAACGGTTTAGTGATATAATCGTCAGCGCCTAGATTTAAGCCGTCGACTTTATCGTTTAACTCAGACTTAGCAGAAAGTATTAAAACGGGTGCTGAAATACCGATTTTTCGTATTTGTTTTAACACTGAAAATCCGTCCATTTTCGGCATCATCACGTCTAGTATTATAAGGTCGTAAATGCCTGATAACGCTAGGTCCAAACCATCTTCGCCGTTAAAAGCATAGTCCACAGCGTAGTTGTTTTGCTTAAGAATAACCGATAAAGCATCGACAAATTGTCTTTCGTCGTCTACTAATAATATCTTCATATTATACCTTATAAAAGGGGAATAGTCGCTAAAAACTCAACGTCAGTTCTATTTTTAGCATCGCCTTCGGCTAAAACGAAAAGTTTTTTAACAACGATAGCACCTGCTTTTTGGGCAAGTTCAGTTAACCCCTTAATGCTTTCACCGGTCGAAATAACGTCGTCAACAATAGCAATTTTCTTGCCTTTAATAACGTCAACGTCATGGCGAGAAAGGTAAAATTCTTGGTCTTTACCCGTGGTTATTGAAGAACCGTAACTAACGCTAATTCCGTCCTGCATATAAAGCTTTTTAGATTTTCTTGCAACCGCATAGTATGGATGATTAAGTTCTCTTGCAACAACGTGTGCAAGTTGAAGCCCTTTAGATTCAGCCGTTAAAATAGCATCAACACCATCGCAAAGTTTAGCAATTTCTTTACCACAGTGTTCGGTAAGAGGTGCATTGCCGTGAAGATTGAAAAAAGCAATCTTAATACCAGAAGGCAACCTTAAAACTGGAAGGTCAGTATCAACACCTTTAATATTAACAGTAAAAAATTCACTCATAATTTTACCTCCGTAATATAAAATAGTTTAGCACAAAAAAGGAAGTTTGTCCATTTTTACATCATATATTTAACGCCTTGAGCATAATTTTATTTTGTAACGGGGGTATTATGGAATTTTATAGCACTTCAACTGATGCCGTACTAAAATGGTTTAACGTTAAAAAGGAAATAGGCTTGCACTCTAAAGACCTAAGAACCCGCATAGAAAAATACGGATACAATGAAATTTCAAAAAAGAAAAAACAAAGTTTTTTAATGAGACTATTATCGGCGCTTAAAGAGCCGATGATGCTAATTTTATTGTTTAGTTTAGTGATTGCGTTTGGAACAAAACTTGGTAGTTTTTTAAAAACAGGCATAGCCGATTTTGGCGAGTGTATAGGAATACTTGTTGCAATAATTTTATCCGTTTCAATAACACTTTTTATGGAAGGAAGTTCACAAAAAGCGTTTGAAGCACTAAACAAAATTTACGATAACATTACTGTAAAGATTATAAGAGACGGTACTGTAATAACTGTTTTACAACGATTTGTAACGGTGGGGGACGTAATTTTACTAGAAAGTGGAGACAAAATCGTTGCCGACGGTAGACTTATAGAGAGCAATTCTTTATCTATAGACGAGTCGGCTTTAACGGGCGAGAGTATGCCGGTGAAAAAGCAGTCGGACGCAGTGCTTAAAGGTACAAGTATTCTTGCAGAACGTGTAAACATGGTTTATTCTGGTACGTTTGTAACGAGTGGAACAGGTAAGATGATAGTAACTGCTATCGGCAATAACACCGAAATGGGAAAAATTGCAGGCGAATTAGAATCTAAAAAAGCCGATAGTACGCCTTTAGAACTAAAACTTGCAAGACTTGGAAAAACTATTTCAATAACAGGTATAGTTTGTGCAGTTATCGTGTTTATTTTATCAGTGATAAAGCTGTCCATAACTAAAACTTTAACGTTTGACAACATTCAAGGACTTTTTATTGAGTGTATAATATTAATAGTTGCAGCAGTACCCGAAGGGTTGCCAACAATCGTGGCGTTATCACTAGCGCTTAACATGATAAAACTAGCAAAAGAAAACGCATTAATTAAAAAGATGGTAGCAACTGAAACGATGGGGTCAGTTAGCATAATTTGTTCGGATAAAACGGGAACGCTAACGCAAAACAAGATGGCAATTAAAGAGTTTTGTAACGGTAGTAAATGTTCCTTGCCTGAAAAAATTACAGAACCTGTAATTATGCAAAACTTTATATGTAATAGTACTGCAGAC
>JAFVOW010000009.1 GCA_017505625.1 Clostridia bacterium
GATATAAATATATGGTAACGGGGATAGTAGATAAAGGTACCTATCGCTTGTTACTAAAAGGTGCACCGGAAACGGTATTAGAAAAATGCGTGTTAACAGCACAACACAAAAATAAGATTTTATCTGAAATTACATCAAGACAAAAAAATGCTGAAAGGGTTTTGTGTTTTGCTCACAAAGACTTATTAGACGGCAATATTAATGATGGCCAAAACGATTATATTTTTGATGGCTACGCTGTTCTTTCAGACCCCGTACGACCTGAAGTATTAAAGGCAGTTTCAGACTGTAGAAAAGCGGGCATATCCATAAAAATGCTTACGGGAGACAACCAAACTACAGCGTATGCTATAGCAAAACAGTTAGGAATAGCAAAAAATGAAAATCAAGTGGCAAACGCTAGCTATTTAGAAACGTTAAACGACGAAGACCTAAAAAAAGTATTACCTAAAATTACGGTAGTAGCAAGAAGTACGCCTTTACTAAAATTAAGAATAGTAAAAGCCTTAAAAGGTTTAGGCGAAGTAGTTGCAGTAACGGGCGACGGCATAAACGACGCACCTGCAATAAGACATGCTGACGTAGGCGTTGCAATGGGTGTGTCTGGAAGCGAAATCACCAAAGAGACGGCGGACGTAGTGCTATTAGACGATAGTTTTTCAACGGTAGTTAAGGCTATAACTTTTGGTAGAAACGTTTACAAAAATCTACAACGATTTATACTATTTCAGTTATCGGTAAACGTAAGTGCATTACTCTTTATAACCGTTTGTGCGTTGCTAGGCGTTAGTTCTCCTTTTAACGCACTACAACTACTTTGGATAAACGTTATAATGGACGGTCCTCCAGCATTAACGTTAGGATTAGAGAAAGCGTCGGATAACCTAAAAACCGCAAAACCTATCGGTAAAAATGCAAGTATCGTTAGTCGTAATATGTTACTTAGAATTGTTTTTAACGGAGTTTTTATAGGTGGAATAGTTTTACTTCAGTACCTTACTAACTTTATGAACGTTTCATTAAACGAAAAATCCGCAACCGTGTTTACCTTGTTTATTCTTTTCCAACTATTTAACGCATTTAATAGTAGGGAATTAGGTTCGAGAAGTATATTCCGTAACGTTGGTAAAAATAGAATAATGATAGTAACGTTTGCGGGGATATTTTTCTTGCACGCAATAATAGTAACGTTCGTTCCTACCGTGTTTGGTATAGGAAAAATTGGTATAGGCACGTGGATAAAATGTATACTACTTTCATTGTCGATAATTTTTGTGTCGGAAATTTACAAATTGATTTTTAGAATTATAAAAGAAAAGAATAAATAAAAATTTTGGGAGAGCGTAAACTAATCAATATGACAAGACTTACCGTTTCTGAAAATTACAAAAATTATTCTAACGTTGAATACGTAAAAAACAGTTTAAGCGAAATTTTAACACACACAAAAAGTAGTGTAACAACAAATAAAACTGATGATAGACTAGAATTTATCATAGAGTGTTCGGACGGATATTCCGATATAATAAAATCTGAACTAATCGATAAAATTGCCGAAATTATCGCAATAAACTACAAATACAATTATTATAAAAATCAAATCAAGATTGCGGGATTAACACCTGATGAAAAGGAAATATTATACGCTAGTTTAATTGCAGCCGACCTAGACGCCGATAAAAAATACTGTTATAATAAATGTAAAGAATTCGACGATATTGCAATCGATGGCGCGTATAACTTTTATTTATCGCCCCTAAAAAAGAAATGGGAAGACGTTGTGTCGTATATGCCTACGTGCTTTATTAACTCGCAACTTAAAGATTTTATAACGTATTTATTGGAAAACAAAAAAAAGAAAATTTATATAGACGGCGAAAAAGTTTTCGACACTCATTTTAGGAGACTAAAAAGAAGTGATTTATTAGGAGGTGAAAACGTTAAAATCATTAGAGAAGTTCTACTGTCTAACTGTGGAGAAATAGAACTTTCAGGCACTCTTCCCGCTGACGACGAAAAATATTTAAAAGAATTTTACGGCGACAAAATAACATTTTCTCAAAGATATTGGGGCTAAATGATTGACAAAACTTAAAATTAGGTATATTATAAACAAAAACATAGATGCTTATTTTTCGGACAAGTAGCACCTGATTTTCTTTCAGAGAGTGGGCGGATGGTGAAAGCCCATAAGAAAAGACGATTGTGAAACCACCGACTAGGGCAGGCGCCGTGCCTAACGGTAAATTTGAGTGGTTGGGAGATTTCCTAACAATTAAGGTGGAAACGCGGAATTTATTTCGTCCTTAAAGATTTTTCTTTAAGGGCGTTTTTGTTTTATACGGAGGTTAATATGAAAATTACTTTAAAAGACGGTTCGGTATTAGAATTTGAAAAATCCGTCTCAGCAATGGAAGTTGCAAAAAGCATTTCAGAAGGCTTAGCAAGAGTGGCAGTTGCCGCTAAAATCGACGGTGAACTCGTAGATTTATCAACTGTAATCGACAAAGATTGCACCCTTCAAATCATTACCTTAAAAGATAAAGAAGGTTTAGACGTATACCGTCATACTACTTCTCACGTTTTAGCGCAAGCAGTAAAAAATATTTTCCCAACAAGTAAACTAGCAATAGGACCTACTGTTGATAACGGTTTTTACTATGACATAGAATTTAAAACTCCTATCAATAAAGACGACCTTGTTAAAATCGAAAACGAAATGAAAGCAATTATTAAAAGCGATTTCCCGATTGAAAGGTTAGTATATTCTAAACGTGACGCAGTAAAAATCTTCAAAGATTTTTCTGAACAATATAAAGTAGAACTCATAAACGAACTTCCTGCAGGTAGCGTAATTTCATGCTATAAGCAAGGCGATTTTATGGACTTGTGCCGTGGACCGCACTTACCTAGCACGGGAAAAATTAAGGCGTTTAAGTTGACTTCTATTACCGGTGCTTATTGGCGTGGTGACGAGAAGAATAAAATGCTTACTAGAATTTACGGAACTGCTTTTGAAAAGAAATCGGAACTTGAAGAACATCTTCTAGCACTAGAACAAGCAAAACTTAGAGACCACAATAAATTAGGTAGAGAATTAGGAATATTCCAAACCGAAGACGTAGTAGGTCAAGGTCTTCCGATTTTAGCGCCTAAAGGTGCAAAGATTATGCAAATATTATCACGTTTTGTAGAAGACGAAGAAGAAAGACGTGGTTTTATGATAACCAAAACGCCCTATATGGCTAAAAACGATTTATATCGTATTTCAGGGCACTGGGACCATTATAGAGATAAAATGTTTATAATAGGTGATGAGAACTCACCCGAAGCATTAGCACTTCGCCCAATGACGTGTCCGTTCCAATATCAAATCTATAAAAACGGTTTAAAGAGTTATAGAGATTTACCTTGCCGTTATAGCGAAACTGCAACGCTTTTTAGAAAGGAAGCGAGTGGTGAAATGCACGGGCTTATTCGTGTGCGTCAATTTACATTGTCTGACGGTCACTTAATTTGTACTCCCGAACAAGTTGAAGAAGAATTTAAGCGTTGTCTAGATTTAAGTTACTATTTCCTAGAATGCTTAGGCATGAGAGAGGACGTTACTTTCCGTTTCTCTAAACGTGGTAAAAATAAAGCAAAATATATCGACAACGACAAAGCGTGGAATCAAACCGAAGCGCTTATGAAACAAATTCTAGACGACATCGGTTTAGATTACGTTGAAGCCGACGACGAAGCGGCTTTCTACGGACCAAAGCTTGACGTTCAAATTAAAAACGTTTACGGTAAAGAAGATACTTTAATCACTATACAAATCGACTTTGCTGCATCTAGAAGTTTCGATATGACGTACGTTGATGAAAACGGTGAAAAGCAATATCCGTACGTAATTCATAGGTCGAGCATCGGTTGCTACGAAAGAACTTTAGCATTACTTATCGAAAAATATGCAGGTGCGTTCCCGTTCTGGATATGTCCCGTACAAGTAAAAGTTATGAGTTTAACGGATAGAACAGCTGATTACGCTAAATCGGTAGTGGAACACTTAAAATTAAACGGTATCAGAGCCGAAGCCGACTTAAGAAACGAAAAAATCGGGTATAAAATTAGAGAAGCGCAACTAGAAAAAGTTCCTTATATGATAATCTTAGGCGACAAAGAACAAGAAGAACAAACGCTATCAGTTCGTAGTAGAAAGGAAGGCGATTTAGGTAGTATGTCTTTAACCGATTTAACTGCTAAACTCGTAGAAGAAGATAGAAGTAAAAAAGTATAATCACTAAGTAAAAAAACAAACAAAAAAAAGCCGTCGTAACCACGACGGCTTTAATATTTTAAATATGTTAGTTATCCCTACGTTCGCTTTCCGAAACGGCATCCTTGATAGTTTTATCTTTTGCTAAAAGGCCGTATCTATCTACGTCGAGTTTGTTTGTTTCTCCGTGTGTTAAGCAACCTGCGCCGTTAACACAACCGCCCACGCACGCCATACCTTCTATAAAGTTAGCGTTAAGAACACCTTTACTTTTCTTTAAGAGAGCGGTTCTACATTCTTCTATTCCGTCGCAGGTGCAGGGTACAAGATTAAAGTCTTCTAAACCCTCTTCTTTTAACCCTTCTTTAACGGCATCGGCAAGACCACCACAACGAGCAAAAATTCTACCGAAATATGAAGCGTCGTTGAGTTGGCTTTCTTCTAAGGAAGTTATATCTATATCACGGCTATCAAAAAGTGCTTGAAGTTCTTCAAAAGTTATTACGGCGTCAACGTACCCTTTAACGGTATCTTTTTGTGCTTCAGCCTTTTTAGAAGTACAAGGTCCGATAAATACTACTTTAGCGTTCTTGTCATCTTCTTTTATAAACTTTGAAATAGTTGCCATAGGTGAAAGGGTGGTTGAAACGTTGTCAGTTAGATTCGGGAAGTTCTTTTCTGCATAACTTACAAAAGAAGGACAGCAAGAACTAATTAAAAATCCTTTTTCTGCAAGCTCTTTACTCTCTTGTTGTGCTACCATATCAGCCCCGAGCGCTGCTTCGACAACTTTGTAAAAGCCTAAATGTTTTAACCCTGATACGACTTGACCAAGTTTAGCGTACTTAAATTGGCTAGATATCGCAGGGGCAACAACAGCATAAACGTTTTGTTGTTGAGAGGTTATGCTTTGTTTTAACAACTCTACAACTTTTAATATGTAGGATTTATCAGTAATAGCACCGAACGGGCATTGATAAACGCATGCGCCACACGAAATACATTTATCGTAATCAATTTTTGCATTTCTTTGCTCGTCAGTAGAGATTGCCTTAATTTTACAAGCACTTTGGCAAGGGCGTTTGAAGTTTCTTATTGCACTAAACGGACATACCTTTGAACAAGCACCACATTCCTTACATTTACTTTTATCTATATGGGCAACGTGATGTTTATCGAAAGTAATAGCACCGAATTTGCATACTCTTTCGCAACGGTGTGCAAGACAGCCACGGCA
>JAFVOW010000087.1 GCA_017505625.1 Clostridia bacterium
AAAGGCACTTTTAATTTCGTCGTTTTTTCTTTTTACTTTACAAAATCTTTAAGGTGTGATAAAATTATAAAAATTATAGTGGTGAGTTATGAGCAAAATTGTTAAAATCGGAAATTTAGATATAGGTGGTGGGTCTAAGGTATTAGTGCAGTCAATGTCGACTAAACGCATTTCTAACACTGCTTTATCTATAGAAGAAGCGTTGAGATTAGAACAGGCTGGGTGCGACATTTTGCGTTTTTCAGTAAACGACGAAAAAGATGCACTTTCTTTTAACGAGTTAAAAAAACACGTAAAAATGCCTTTAGTTGCCGATATTCATTTTGATTACAAATTAGCGTTAAAATCTATCGACGGTGGTGCTGATAAAATTAGAATTAACCCCGGTAATATTGGTTCTAGCCAAAACGTTAGAAAGGTAGCCGAGGCATTAAAATCTAGTGGCGTTCCCGTAAGAGTAGGCGCAAACACCGGCAGTATTGAAAAAGAATTTTTAGAAAAATTTGGTAAAAACGAAATTTCTTTAGGCGAAAGCGCCTTAAAAAACGTAAAAGTTTTGGAAAAATACGGCGTAGAAAATATAGTAATTTCAGTAAAAGCGTCATCTGTACCGCTTATGGTAAAAGCCTACGAATACATAGCAAGTAAAACTGACTACCCCTTGCATTTAGGTGTTACCGAAGCAGGCACTGAATACGGTGGAGTTATAAAAAATTCTATAGGTATTGGAAGTCTTTTACTTAAAGGTATAGGCGATACCTTAAGAGTATCGCTGTCAAGTGACCCCGTTAACGAAGTTAGGGCGGGTAAAACTATACTTTCAGCACTCGGCTTATCAAACGACCAAGTAGACGTAATCGCTTGTCCTACTTGCGGTAGGTGTGAGTGGGATTGTATGGAATTTGCAAAAAAGACTGAAGAATATTGCAAAAACATAAAAAAACCCTTAAAAATCGCCGTAATGGGATGCGTTGTTAACGGACCTGGCGAAGCGAAAGACGCCGATTTAGGCGTTGCTGGTGCAAAAGACGGTTGCGTTATTTTTGCAGGCGGAAAAATTATTAAAACAGTCAAAAAAGAAGATTTGGAAAGAGAATTTTTCGGAGA
Source organism: Clostridia bacterium (assembly GCA_017505625.1). Lineage (GTDB taxonomy): Bacteria > Bacillota > Clostridia > Christensenellales > Borkfalkiaceae > UBA1259. Next base: position 1,108 of record JAFVOW010000087.1, read on the forward strand.
AATAGATAAATGTACAAAACTGTAGACAGTTCTGAATTTATAGAACTAGTCAGGGCGATAGACCCCACGCTAGCAAATATAAAACTTAAAAACGTTCGTGTTGAGAAAAACACGGGCGAAGTTTCTTTTATTTTTATTTGCGACAACACCGTAAATGAAGAACTAAAAACAAGGATTTTAGGTGTGGTAGAAAAAGTTACTCCACCGCAGTTTAATTCGGTTAAAGTTGTAGTGCAAAAAATCGTTTCTAACCCTGAACTTATCAATGCCGAGATTTTCAAATTCATATCTGAGAATTATCCGTCTATTTCTATTTTCTTAAAACCTACCGATATCGTAACGGCTGAAGTTGGCGACGTGATAAAATATGTTATTAAACTAACTGCTGACGGTGTAGAATATGCTACACGTGGTGGTGTTTTGAAAAAGATTAACCAACATTTGTCTTCTAGATTTTGTTCGGAGTTTGCTGGTTCTACCCAGGTTAAACAAGCCGAGGAAACCTTTAGTTTGTTGTCTGATGAAGTATATTTTAGTCAAGTAGAAAAAATAGAACATAGGACTATTCAAGTAGAAGACGTGGTCGTAGTAGACGATATTTCTATGGGAAGCGTTGCTCAATATATAGAAGACACAAGTGCAGGGCAAGTTACCGTTTGTGGTAAAATAACCGACATAAAAGAACGTGTTGCAAAAAACGGAAAACCTTTCTTTATAATACACATAGACGATACTACGGAAGCAATATCGGGCGTGTATTTTTCTAAAAAGAACACGTTAAACAAAATTAGAGATTTGGTTGTTGGCGATGCTATTATTGCACGTGTTACCGTAAGTGAAGAAGTTTTTAAAGGACAAAAGCAAAAAAGATTTACCTTTGATAGAATTAATAGATGTACTTTTCCCGAAAATTTCGTTAAAAAAGATAAATTCAAAAAACCGGTACCCACTGAATATAAAACTGTATTCCCACAATCAGCAAATACCGTTAGGATGAAAAGCGTTTTTGATACTGATACAAGCTTACCTAGCGAATTAACTGAGAGTGTTTACGTGGTTTTCGATATAGAAACCACAGGGCTAGACCCAATGAGCAGTGGTATAACCGAAATTGGTGCTGTAAAAGTTATAAACGGTAAAATTTCTGAAGAATTTCACACTTTAGTAAATCCCGATTATCCAATTCCTGACGAAATTGTAAGGCTTACTGGTATTACTCAGGATATGGTAAAAGATGCTCCGAAAATTTCTTCGGTAATGCCCGATTTTATTAAGTTTATCGACGGTACGGTATTAGTTGCGCATAACGGTAATATGTTCGATATGAAATTTATAAGACGTTACGCTTCAGCTGAAGAATACGATATAAAAAATAAAGTTATCGATTCTCTAGAGTGGTCTAGAAAATATTTGCACGGGCTAAAGAAATTTGATTTGCATACCGTTGCCGATTATTTTGGAATAGTATTCCACCACCACAGAGCGCTTGCTGACGCTTACGCTACGGCAGAAGTACTTATAGAACTCATGAAGATTAAAAATGCTTAGTAAAAATTATTCTATTACATTAAAATAATAATTAAAATAAATTGTTAAAAACGCTTGCATTTTATTTAATATTATGCTAATATTAAGATACTGAATAGGTTTACTTGACTTATGAGAACGGATTCCCGTTCTCATAATTTTTTATAGGAGAAAGTTATGAAGGTAAAATCAAACGCCGAACTCGTAGAATTTTTAACGCCGTACGCAGTAGAACTCGGCTTAAAAATTTACGACGTAGAGTTTAAGCAAGGCAAAAATCCGTCGCTTACTATTTATGTTGATAAAGACGGCGGGGTGGACCTAGACA
>JAFVOW010000088.1 GCA_017505625.1 Clostridia bacterium
AGTTCAGATTCCCAAACGTCTATACTACTGTCCTGGAAAACTTCTTTTAATCTATTTCTAACGTCTTGTTTATCAACGCCTTTTTTAAGGATTGCTTGTAAGAATCCTCCTCCACCTGCACCTACAACGAGTTTACCATCAATATACTCGTCAATGGACGCAAAGATTTGATCAATTAGCGTATTAGTACTGCCTGCGTCGATTTTCTTAGACAACTCCCAATGCTCATTTAACAGTTTTGCAAAGCCATCTACGTTGCCACGCTCTAATTCGAATTTCATTAGTACTGCAATTTTTTGTACGTCTTGTAACGCCTTAAGAGATTCTGGAATATTGCCGATATATCTACCTACAACGTCTCTTAAAAGGTTTCTAGCAAGTCTGCGTTGTCCCGTATATATAAGAACGAATCTTTCGTTTAACTCTTTTAGAGTTTCGGGTTCGATTTCAACGTGGGTAACTTTAAGTTTTTGGTTTAAGCCCGGTTTACTAGTGATATATTTTAGTCCGTTAGTTACTCCACCTACTTGGTCCTGCCAACCACCACCTGTAGACATAATTTGTTCCATACATAATACGTGTGAATACAAATCGTTTTCCGTGTGTTCTATACCCATAAATTCAAAGATGGCTTTAACGCAAGTTGCCGATAATATCGACGATGTGCCCAGTCCACTTCCCTTGGGAACGTTGGTTACTTCGCTTCGCATTATAAAACCACCGCCTAAGCGTTTAAGAATTTGCTTTAGACTACCACCCTTTTTAGGAATAATACCACAAGCAAGAAGTCCTGCTTTTTGTAATGCGAACGGGTCAAACGGGTCACCCGTTTTTTGAAGTTCTTTTATATCGGTAAACTCTCCGTGAACGTCCATATCACGGCTATCAAACACAACTTTTAAATCTTTAATCTTTTCTAGACTTACTTCTACGGGTTTTTCACCGTTTAATGTAATTGCTGCGTTAAGTACCGTACCACCATTTTCACAACAGAAAGGCGGAGTGTCACTCCAACCACCGCCAAGATTTACTCTTAAGGGTAATTTTACGGTATGTTTATCCTTAACTATTGAACAAGTTTCGTTATAATGCAAATCATCAAGAGTGTTTTTAAGAATAGTTTGAGAAATATACTTAAAACAATCTACTAGATATTTATCTCCTTCACTTCCACCGATTGCAAAGCCTATATAATAGCGCAAACGCATTGATTCAGAAAACGTTGCGGTTTTTAGACGTTTTTCTAGCCATTCTTTTTGAATTTTGGTTAAAGGCTTTCCGTTTAGTAGTTTAACTGCTTCCGAAACGGGCGCTTTTGACCTTATAAGCTTTACTATTCCGTCCATATGAACGAGTTCTTCCATACGGTTATTCCAATCAATAATAGCCGTTGAATCTGCTTCGTTAAATCCCGAACACAATGATTTACGCTTAGAACTCTTAAACTCTGTTACGTCACCTTCGCCGTTCGCCATACGATAAAGGTTGAGTGCCGATTCTAGTGCTTCTTGAACGGTAGATTTTTCCGCATATAATTTGGCATTCCATAAAGTATAAGGCTTATCATCCCAAAGGTCTTTTTTTGTTAAGCCGTTAATTTTCATAAACTGCTTTAACGTGGTCGTAAGGAAAGTACAATTTTCCTCTAAACTGTTTTTAGGATTATCGTCTATACCGAAAATACGTGCAACGAAATTACCGTTTTCCTGTTTTAAGCCGTGAAGCACGACGTTAGAAGGTATTTCGACATTTTTTACATCAATATACGAGATAAAACAATTATCGCCCACCTTAGCGTCGTGATGAACGTAACTCACTTCAAGATAACAGTTCTTGCCGATTTTTGCTCTGCCTGAAAGTACACTGTTATATCCCGCCGTTTTGTTTTCTATAGAACTGTTTACTTGGTTAGACCAATCTAAATAACTGTAAGAATCAACGCCACCACACATTAGGTTCATCACTTCACCCGTAGTGCCGAAATGTATAAACTTTGCAGGCGCTATACGAATAAGTTTCATCTTATATTCGTTAAGAACTTGCCACACTAATTTACGTGCGTCTTTAAGTTCTTTACAAAATTCCCCTTCGGGTTTTTCTTTGTAAAATTCCGCAAGCGTACTGTCGGTTGCTAAAGGATATAAAAAATCTCCGTACAATGAAAGTCTTACTTTATCATTGACTAAAGACTTATATTTGTTAACGTCAAAATGTCCCTCAGTCGATATTAAAGAGTACAATGACTTAACTATATCAGGCGATAGAATTATTGCGCCCGTATCAATATCTACACTTCCGTTCTCGTTTACAGCACCTTGGTTTTTTAGAGTTTCTTCGCTTTGTTTGTGCAAGAACTTTTTAACGTTGCCGTCTTCCCCACTTAAGAACACACCGTGATTTTTGCCCGTTTCAACTTTTTCTTTAAAAGAAATAACGGCAGCACCACTACCCGAATAATCTATTTGTAAAGGATTAAACAGCAACAATACGTCGCCTGAAAGTAGTACCATACCTTCTCTTACTCTTGACGGAGCAGACGACATAATTATCATCAATTCATCAAAAAGCGTAGACGACATACCGTTAGGAAGTTCTCTTGGAATTGGAGAAAAAAGTTTACCTAAAGCACTATATTGGGGTATACGTTTACTGTCACCACCACTGTGAATTACTAGTATCTTAAGACCACTAAAATCGTTAGTTCTGGCATCAAGCGCTATGGTTTTAATAGCAGAAAGCGTTGCACCCCCACTGCCTACACGTTTTCCGCCCTCGTCGGCGATTACTAAAAAACGTGTACGAGACGGCAAGAAATTTGCTTGCTGTCTATCTTTAATTTGCGCTCTAAAACTTTCGGCTTGATGTTCGTTAGAAGCCGTTAAAACAACGTAGTCCCAACACGAAAAGTTTTCGTTTGTAAGCGACCTATTATAGTCGTCCCAAGTGTCTTTATACGATTGTGATAAAAATAAGGAAGTCATATTTTCTCCTAATTTACTTGCCTTTTAATTTGTAAAAACTACAATTATACTTATATATCATACCATACTTAACTGGATATTGCAAGAGAAAATTTAAAAAGTTAACGGCGTAATAATTCATTACGCCGTCGGTTTTAGTTTTTTATTCGTTTTATCAATCTAAATACTTGTTCTGCCGTTTTTTCTAGATTGGTTTTTGCCACCGTTTCGTTCATAGCAGTTTCAAGGTTTACAACTGCCTGCAATATCGGAAAGAAAGCGTCAATACCTTTATAATTAAGTTTTTCAGCTCCGTTTCCAATACACCCCGAAAATGCTATTACGGTTTTATCGTATTTTTTTGCTAAGGTTGAAACGCCTACCGGCGCTTTTCCCATAGCCGACTGTCCGTCAAGTCTTCCTTCGCCCGTTACAACGAAATCGGCTGATTTTATTTGTTCTTCTGCGCTAATTGCCGATAAAATTAGAGATATACCCGATTGTAAGTTAGCGTTAAGATAAGTTTTTAATGCGTATCCTAAACCACCTGCAGCACCTACGCCCGCCACGTTTTTATTATCTATTCCTAAGGTTTTTTGTGTAACTGATGCGTAGTTTTCTAGCCAACCGTCCATAAGCCGAACTATTTCAGGCGTTGCACCTTTTTGTGGGCCGTAAATAGCACTGCAACCGTTTTCACCACATAATGTATTTTCTACGTCGCAAGCAACCTTAAATTCGCAATCTTTAAGTTCTATTAAGGCGTTAGAAACGTCAACCGAATAAACGTGTTCCAAAGACTTACCGTCTACACCTACTGCGTTGCCGTCTTTATCGGTAAACTTATAACCTAGTGCCGTCAGCATGCCTATACCACCGTCGTTAGTTGCACTTCCACCTATGCCGATAATAAATTTGCGACAGCCGTAACTAATCGCATCTTTTATCATTTCCCCAACACCGTACGTCGACGTATTAAGGGGGTTTCTTTCACTATCTGAAACAAGCGTTATCCCCGACGCCGAAGACATTTCTATTACTGCCGTATCGCCGTATACTATTCCATATTTTGCAGTGATTGGTCTAAGAAGCGGGTCTGATACTGTAATCAAGCGATAAACTCCGTTTAACCCCTCAACTAAAGCATCAACCGTGCCTTCTCCGCCGTCGGCTAACGGCATTACTACAACGTCAGAGTCAGGGTATACCTTTTGTATACCACGTTTTACTGCGTTTCCAGCTGATACTGATGATAAACTTCCTTTAAAAGAATCAATTAAAACTACCGTTTTCATAGTGCTAACTTACCTATTTTATAAAACCCTATATTCACGATAAGAAATTACTTTAAGCGTTTCGGGAAGTTCCCCTTGCGAATTTTTTTCAAACGTAACCGAAAAAGTTTTCCCCGAACTGTATTTTGAAATATCGTAATATGCTCCCGATAATGGATGAATAACAACGTTATCTATTTTTACCGTCATATTACCATATTTAGAGAGATTGCCGTATAGCTTGATAACACCTCTATTTACGTGCTTAAAGCTAAAGGTTATAGTGTTATCGGTATACTCAGTTATATCGGGAGATTTTTCTATAACCGAATAATACAAAATCTCTAAAGTGTCGATTTGATTAGAAGAAAAATTTTCAGGTTTATCTAACCAATACTGAACTAAACCGTACACTGAACGAGAATTTTTATAAATATCGTAAGAACCATACTCGTAAGTATATTCACTGCCCGACCTAAAACGTATAAACGGTCTAGCAATAAATTCTCTATCTAGGTTTTGCGGAACAATATCAGTAACGTCGCAATTAAAAGCTAAATAACCGTCGGTAGATGCTGTTTCTTGGTTGGTAAAGGACGTTGCTTTAATAGCAACAACCCTTAAATTCTTATCGTCTAAATCAGAAAACGTAAAATCGCTCACTCTATCAAGGTAGTCGGTAGCAGTAACGATAACGCCCACCTCAGCGTTTTGAGATTGAACGTAATATTCGTAATCTACACAACCATAAAATCTAAGCCGTAAATCTTTAGTAGACATTTTTATAGAAGCACCGTCTAAAACCCACACCTTATCAGTTTCCACAGTTTGAGCTGAAACGTTTTTATGCATTAAAAAAGATTGCGCTTGAAAAATAACAGCAACAACTAAAATAAGAATTATTAACTTGTTTTTAAGCGTTTTTATCATAAGTTTATGCTTCCTATCAATATATAAGATACCACAAAATATATTTAAAATCAAACTATTCGTTAAAACAATATAAAATTCGCTTGTAAAAGTTTTTTTAATTTGGTACAATAATCTCGCTAAAACCATATAGGGGTATCGCCAAGCGGTAAGGCAACGGACTCTGACTCCGTCATTTCGTTGGTTCGAATCCATCTACCCCTGCCAAAACAAGAGCCCCGTTATTTAATGGGGCTTTTGTTTTGTGTAAGGGGACTATTAGGTGGATTCGAATTAGGAGCCAGCAAACTTTAGTTTGCGTGTTCGCCGAAAGGCGAAAAAACAGTTCAGTGAACTGTTTTGCGGGAGGCTCGAGAGAAGCGAATCCATCTACCCCTGCCAAAAAGAACACAGGTATTGTGTTCTTTTTTTATCAAATTTGTAAAAATTTGATTATAATGAAGCACTAGCGACTATTATTCGAGCGCAGCGAGTTAAACTAATAACAACACAAATTTGAATTATATTGCACTAACGTGCAAATTATAGTTCGCTTTGCTCACATTATAGCAACTACGGTTGCATTGTTTACTATTTTAACGGACGGGTGTTTATCTACCACAAAAATTCTTCAAATATTTACTTTTACTAATTGACAAAAACATATTTTATTATATAATAAAAACAAGTAGAAGAATTTAAGTAAATTCTACCTAAATTGTGGAGGAAATTATGCAAGAAAAATTACAGCTTTTTATGCCCGAAAGTTATGACTTAGTAGTAGGAGATACTTTTCAACTTTATTATAGAGGTATTATTCAATCGTATAACCCCTATCAATATAACGTTGTCGCAACTTGTGAAAAAGGTAAAAGTTTTCCTAGATACTTTGAAAACACCTAAAGAAGCTGGTAAACACCAACTTGATATAACCGTTTACGACGACAACCTAAACGTTATAGGAAACGCTAAAACAATACTTAACGTAGTACAACCTAAAGCATCTGATAAACCGGTAAATTTCTTATGTATAGGTGCATCGTTATCTTCTGGTGGCGAGTGGGTGAACGAACTTAATAGAAGAATATCTTCTAACTATGGAAATCCTAAAGGTTTAGGTTTTAAAGGGCTTAATTTTGTAGGAACTTCCAAAAAAGGCGACGTTTCGGTAGAAGCTTACGGTGGCTGGCAATGGAAGAACTTTACTTCTTCAAAAGAAGGCGCTGTTTGGGTAGAATATCCTAATAAACTCACTTCTGAAGACCAGCACTCTGTTTGGAAAGACGAAAACGGTGCTTTATGGCAAATAGAAACGCTTCAAGTGGACTACTTAAAGTTTAATAAATATCAATATCACGATTGTACGCTTCCAAAATCGGGAACGTTATATCACGTTAAAAATGCACTACATCAAGAACCTATTAAATACTTAAGTTCTACCCCTGGTAAAATTAGTCCTTTCTACGACAAGGAAACCGACAAACTAGACTTTAAAAAATATCTAGAAAATCAAGGTTTTGATACTGTTGACGTAGTGTACGCTGATTTAGGCGGAAACGGTTTAATGAGAACGGACGCACAAGCATTATCTAGAGAAGAATATTGTAAAATTGTCGTTAAGGAAGCAAAGGAAGTAGTAGATTTAATTTTAGACGCTTGTCCTAACGCAAAAATTAAACTTATGACTATGCCTTTCCCCTCTCTTAACGGTGGGCTTGGTACAAACTACGGTGCAGAACCACCTTTTAACGACTATCTAAACCTTGTAAATTATCATATCGAACTTTGCAAGGCATATGATAACTGGTGCAAGGAAGAAAAATATAAAGACAATCTCGAACTCGTTCATATGAGTGGTCAATTTGATTCTGAACACAACTACCCATACGTTGAAAAACCCGTTAATACTAGATGTCAAACGACGGAAAGATTTGACGTTAACGGCGGGCACCCTGCTCCTTGGGGTTATATGCAAATGGCAGACGCAGTTTATAGAAACCTAGTTAAAGAATTCTATAGCGAAAAAAACGATTAATAAATTCTAGTTTATAAAATAAAAAAGTAAGCAAGTCAATCGACTTGCTTACTTTTTTAATATCCTTTTGATTCAAAATCTATCGTTCGTTTTTCGAGTTCGTTTAAGAAAATATGCCAACCCTCTTTGTTGATAAAGGGGTTTTTATCTGGGTTCTCTATCATATACTGTCTTTTTTCTAAAGTACAGTTTTGGTTGGGGTGATTACCTAAGAAGATATCGACTTGCCTAACTTTAAGATGTTTTATAGTTTCCTTAAAAATACTTAACATATTGGACTTTAGTCGATATTCTTTTAAGTGTTCTTTGTATAGAGTTATAAATCCTACTCCACCAAAATATCCGACTCTTAAAGATTTGTCACCTTCTACTGCATCAAAGAAGAAAGACATAGTCCCAGGTGTATGCCCTGGCGATAAAATGCACTCTATACTAGTATTACCTAAAGTGATTACGTCGCCGTCGTTAATAGTAACGTCGGGAAGACATATTTCATCATCTTTAGATGGTGCTAAATACATAAGTGCACGTTCTGGCATTTCTTTAATCAGTTTAGTATCGACTGTACTCATATAGATTTTAGCCCCATAAAACTTGCGAAATCTATCACCACCACCAAAATGGTCGAAATGTCCGTGAGAGTGTATTAAAATCTTTACGTCATAAGGTGAAAACCCTAATTTCTTAATTGAATCTATAAGCGAGTCGTAATTATGCGAATAACCACTGTCAAATAAAATTAACCCTTTACCTGTATCAATAAGGTGCATACAAACTTTTTGGTCTCCCACGTAATAAAGGTTACCGAATATCTTAAACGGCTCTATATTATACGCTGTGGGATTTGCATAATAATCGGCTCTTGACGGCAAGAAACCATTTATTACTTCGCTATAGGTTTTTGCAGGTCCAAAATTACACTCTTTATACGACATATTTTACCACCATCTTAGGAACTTTATTAACGTATAGTATAACATATACCCACTCTTTTTCCAAGTATTTTAATGATGATGGTGATGGTGCGGGCACGTATGTGCATGCGTGTGAATAGTATTCTCTCCGTGGTCTACTATGCACTCGGTTTCTTTGCAATGCTCGCCGTTTATTTCAATTTCAACAGTCGTGTGAATTATACCGTGTTCTTTTAATTCTTCTTTAACCGCGTGTTTTATATGCTCGTCATACTCATTACATACTACGTGCATAGTAGCGTAAGAACTTTCCCCGTCAATCGTCCAAACGTGTATGTGGTGAACGCCAATAACGCCGTCTAGACCTAAAACGTGTTCTTTTATTTCGTCTATGTCAATATTTTTAGGTTTTTTAATAAGAAATATATCGGTGATTTCTTTTAGCCCTTTTACCGAGTGGAATAACACAAAACCTGCAACCAAAATAGAAAGTATCGGGTCTAAAAGATAAAAATTAGTAAATTTCATTACGATAGCACCGATTAGAATTACTATCCACCCTAAAACGTCTTCTAGCATATGAAGATTTACAGCTTTTTGGTTAATAGAGTGTCCTCCGTGTGTAAAATAAGTAGCAAGAGAATTCACCACAAGTCCTATAACGGCTAAAATCAACATACCATTGTAATCTATGGTCACGGGGTCTATAAATCTAAAGATAGCATTATAAATTACAACGCCCGAACCCACTAACAATATTATAATAGTAACCAACCCGCCTAGCACCGAAAATCTAGCATAGCCGTACGTGTAATTATAATCGGGACGTTTTTTGCTCTTTTTCTCTAAAAAGAAAGACGCACCAATACTCGTAGCGTCGCCAAAATCGTGTATCGCATCGGAAATTATTGCTATACTTCCGGTAAAAATTCCTCCGACGAATTCTAAAACTGAAAACATTAGATTTAACATAAACGCAATAAAAATCTTTTTTTCGGTTTTCATTTCAATTTTCTCCATTGACTTTTTATAGTTTTATAGTATAATTAGTTTAATACTGAACAATTTGTTCAATAACATTTTATCATGATATATTGAGTTTTGGTCTAGACAATCTTGTTTAGGCGTTCAATACTGAACAAAATTGTAAAATTGTATGGAGATTATAATGGATAGAAGACAGAAAAAAACAAGAGAGTCTATTTTTAGGGCGTTTATTTCCTTGCTATCGGAGAAAAATTTTAACAAGATTACCGTTGATGAAATAATTCAACTAGCAGACGTTGGTAGGGCAACTTTTTATGCGCATTTTGAAACCAAAGATTTTTTATTAAAAGATTTATGTGCCGAACTTTTCGACCATATATTTTATGCAGAAAACCATTCAGGCCACACTCACCTAAATATTTTTCAGTGCGATATACACGATTCGGTATTTTTGCATTTGTTTAAGCACGTAAAGGAAAACGATAACAACGTAGGAAAACTTTTATCTAGCAACAACAACGAAATATTTTTAGAATATTTCAAAAACGGTGTTAGGACTTTAGTAATAAATCATATATCTGATTTTAGCGACAAAAAGCCGTCTATCGTTCCCGAAGATTTTTGGATTAATCACGTAACGGCGATATTTATCGAGACTTTGCGTTGGTGGTTAAAAAACGGTATGAAGCAATCCCCCGAACTTATTACCGAATATTTTTTACAATCGGTTTAATAATTTTAAAGTTTTTATTGACAGCATAGATTTAGTAAACTATAATTTAAAAAAGGAGTTAAGTTATGGCAAATATTGACAAAAATGCACTATACAACATTGGTTACGGTTTATACGTTGTAACCACTCACGACGGAGTAAAAGATAATGGTTTAATAGTTAACTCAGTTATGCAACTAACGAGTACGCCTTTGACCGTCGCAGTTTCAATTTCTAAAGAAAACTATTCTTACGAAGTTATAAAAAACTCTAAAATCTTAAACGTAAACTGTCTTACTGAAAGTACGCCGTTTGAGCTTTTCAAGCATTACGGTTTTCAAAGTGGAAAAACCGTTAACAAGTTTGAAAACTCTACTTTTCCCCGTACCGAAAACGGTTTAATCTATTTAACCGAAAACGTTAACTCGGTTATGTCGCTTAAAGTAACAGATTTAATTGATTTAGGCACGCACGGTATGTTTATTTGTAGCGTTGAAGAAGCTAAAACTTTTAACAACAATCCTAGCGTTACCTACGCTTACTATCACAAAAACATTAAACCCGGTGTAAAAAAACAAAGCATTTCGGGATGGGTTTGCAAGATTTGCGGGTATTTACATAACGATGAAATACTTCCCGACGATTTCATTTGTCCTATTTGCAAACACGGCGCATCTGATTTTGAAAAATTATAAAAACTTAATATATTAAAGGAGAAAATTATGGGATTTTTAACAGGAAAAACGGCAATTATAACTGGTGCTGGCTACGCAACTTTATCGGACGGCAGATGTGGTTCGATTGGTTACGGTATTGCAACTGCTTACGCTAAAGAAGGTGCTAATCTCGTTATTACGGGAAGAAACCTTTCTAAACTAGAAAAAGCAAAAGAAGAACTAGAACGTTTATACGGTATAAAAGTTCTTATTATGCAAGCGGACATAACCGACGGTGCTGATAATGAAGCAACCGCTAAAAGCGTAGTAGATAGTACTATAAAAGAGTTCGGTAGAATAGACGTTTTGATTAACAACGCACAAGCTTCGGCTTCTGGTGTACCTATTCAAGACCATACTACCGAGCAATTTAACCTTGCTATGTATTCAGGATTATACGCAACGTTTTACTATATGAAAGCATGCTATCCTTACCTAAAAGAAACTAAAGGTAGCATTATTAACTTTGCTTCGGGTGCGGGACTATTTGGTAACTACGGTCAATGTTCTTATGCCGCCGCAAAAGAAGCAATTAGAGGTCTTTCTAGGGTTGCTGCAACCGAGTGGGCGAAAGACGGAATTAACACTAACGTCGTATGTCCTTTAGCATGGACTGCACAATTAGAAAACTTTGAAAAGGCTTACCCCGAAGCGTTTAAGGCTAACGTTAAAATGCCCCCTGCCGGACATTTTGGCGACGCTGAACTTGAAATCGGTAGAGTTTGCGTCCAGCTTGCTAACCCCGACTTTAAGTATATGAACGGCGAAACCGTAACCTTAGAAGGTGGTATGGGATTGCGTCCTTAATACAAAAATTAACAAAATAAACTTTACTTAAAAACTAATATATAAAAACAGGAAGAAATTAAGTTTTCTTCCTGTTTTTACGTTTTATTATTATTTATTTACTTTTGCTTGTTGATAACGCTGTTCAGCACTTAATTTTCTTTCATTTGCTTCGGCAATTTGCTTTTCACGTTCTTCTTGCATTTTAGCCTTTCTCTCAGCTGGGGTCATGTGTGCTTCATCCCAAGTTTTTTTTGCGTCGGCTTTTGCCTTTGCAAAAGTGTTACGACCACGGTTTTCTTCAAAGTTTGCTTTAGCTTCTGCTTTTGCCGCTTGAAAATTTGCCTTATCTACTTCGTGTTGTGCTTTTGCACTTTCTTTCATATCGGAAAATGCGTCCTTAAAAAATTTTTTGATTCCCATAATTTTATTCTCCCTAATATATCTTTTAATTATTTAGTATACTGTCAGAAAGTTCAAGAATTTGTTCCGAATATTTATTCTTTCTCGATTTAAGAATTTTTTTATACATCGGATAGTTAATAGACGTAAGTAATATTCCTACTAAACCTACCCCTATTCCTAACGGCATAGCAAAGGTAAGCGTTGTGCCGATTACTTTCATTGCTAGACTCATACCCGTTCCTAGCACGAGTGCTGAAATAGAACCGAAAACATAAGCAAATACTTTGGCTGGGCGTTTTACTTTTTTGTCAAGGTCTTTTAGTTGGTCGTACTTGGTAACTTCCTTTTCTACGTAACCTACACGAATTTTTTCAATAGCGTTAATTTCATTTTTCATAATGTTGTTTCTCCTTTCTTTCTTTGTACCCACATTATACGAAATGATTGTTTACAAAACGCTAAAGTTATGTTTTTATTGCGTAAAACATTTGTTAATAAAATGTAAAAGTGGCTACGCCTTTTGCGTAGCCACTTTAGTTTATTTAAATTATTTATCACTTTCGTTTAAGAGTTCTTCTGAAAGCTTTAAAATTTCCTCGCCGTATTTTGATTTGCCTTTTGATAGCACCACTTTATAAACAGGATAAGCAATTGCCATAGGTATGCTTCCTATAACCATAAGAACAATACCCCAAAGAAGAATATTCCACTCTAAAACCATAGCAAGTCCTAAACCAAAAATTAAACAGCCTATTACTCCTAAAACAAGCGACCAAATGGTGGCAGTTCCTTTTACAAGCCCGTCTAGTCGTCTTAGTTTTTCTAGTTTACTTTCAGTTTTAAATTCTGGGGAATATTGACGGCGAATACTATCAATTTCCTTTCTTTCTTCCATAGATGGTGCAGTGTATTTAAAGTTAAATTGGTTACTCATTTTTATATTTTCCCTTTGTAATTTTTTAGTTTTTTATTTGCCGAAACTATCATATAAATTCCGATTGCTATGGATATTAGACTTACGATAGCACCCGTAAACGTATTAAAAAGTGCTACGTTTGTTTGGCCTTGACTAAACGTATTAAGCAGTGCCGTTTGCAAGGCAAGAATAGATACGAGTGCATCGACAAGGTTAATGTTTCTAATTGCCCTAACGGTTAAATCAGTTTGAGTATGTGCTCTTATAAAAGTGATAATAGATACCGTGATTTTATAAAACGCATACGCAGCGTAAGCAAATATCGTCCACCCCATGTAGGTAAAGTGTGCGTCGGAAAATATCATTTGTGCAATCGCAGAAGATAATGCAACGTTTAGAATAAGAGTGATTATACCGCTATTACGATATATTTTTGCTTTTATATATTCTTGGTTTTGTGTGATATCTTTTTTGCTTATTCTGTTTTTATGATACACTAAAACGCCACCACGAAGAAAAGCAAGCGAAATATAAAACGCCGCTAAAGCACCGTACCAAATAGAACGGTTTACTATACCCATATAAGCGTTAAATCCACTAAATAGTACACTCATAATAAACG
>JAFVOW010000089.1 GCA_017505625.1 Clostridia bacterium
AGCATTATCACCCTATGCTTTCTTTAATACCGTTAATATTACAACTTGTGCTTTTAATGGGCGTGGTTTACAACATATATCATCCTTTAAGTTATTTATTTTCTTTAAGCGACGAGTTTGTAGAAACACTTGCAACGAACGTAGGGGCAGACCTTTCGTCGTCTTCTTATCAACTAACCATTATCGAAGCAATAAAGTCAGGCACTCTTAATGCGTCTTCGGGCATAGAAGGGTTAACTCCCGAACTCATAGAAAGTATAAAGGGTTTCGACCTTAATTTCCTTGGAATGAACTTAACAAGACAGCCGTCTATTGCATTAGGTCTTTATATTTTAGTGCCTATTATTGCGGGACTATCTTCTTTCTTCGTTAGTTTAACACAAAATCAATCTAACGTTATTCAACACGAACAAAGCAAACTTAATCAATACGGCATTATGGCAATATCCGTTGGCTTATCGCTTTATCTTGGTCTTTTCGTTCCGTGCGGAATAGCAGTTTACTGGATTGCAAGCAACCTTTTATCTATCGCGCAGATGTATCTATTAAATATCGCTATAAACCCAAAAGACTACGTAGACTATGAAGCGTTAGAAGAGAGCCGTAAAGCGCTTGCAGAAGCCAAAGAATACGGTAAAACGGACAAAAAAGACGAGAACTATAAAGAGAATAAACGCCGTGAAAAGAGAGACTACAAT
The DNA here is from genome assembly GCA_017505625.1 of Clostridia bacterium. GTDB lineage: Bacteria > Bacillota > Clostridia > Christensenellales > Borkfalkiaceae > UBA1259. The sequence goes on from JAFVOW010000089.1 coordinate 699, forward strand.
AGGTTTAAGAGCATAAAAGGCAAACACATTGTATTCTACTCGGAAAAAAGCGGTTTTTATAAATATTACAAAGGCGTTATAGAAGAACTTTTAAAGCGTTCTAATCTTAATATTCACTATATAACTAACGACCCTAAAGACGTAATTTTCGATATTGCAAAAGAGAATTCCCGAATTAAACCGTACTATATAGGCCTTAAAAAATTATCGCTACTTATGATGCTTTTGGAAACGGACGTTTTCGTTATGACTACTCCCGCCTTAGACAAGTACTATCTAAAACGCTCGTTTGTAAAAAAAGACGTAGAATATATTTATTTGCCACACGATATGATGAGCGTACATATGGGCTTTACCGAAGGAGCTTTCGATGCGTTTGATACCGTTTTCTGTGCGGGTAGGCACATTGCCGAAGAATTAAGAGAAATTGAAAACGTGTACGGCACGCCAAAGAAAAAACTATTCGAATTTGGTTACCCACTTGCCGATACGTTAGTGGAACAAGGCAAAAAAGCAAATGAAAACAGAAAGCAAGGCGTTAAAAAACAAATCCTTATTGCTCCGTCTTGGCAGGAAGATAACCTTTTAGATAGTGTTATACACGAACTTATTAGTGCGCTTTATAGCGACGAATATAAAATTATCGTTCGTCCGCACCCAGAATACTTGAAACGTTTTGGTGCTAAAATGAACGAAATAGTAAAAAAATACCAAGGTTACGACAAAGAAAATTTAGTTTTCGAATTAGATTTCTCTTCTAACGAATCTATATATTCTTCAGACGTAATCGTAACCGACTGGTCTGGTATTGCGCCCGAGTTTGCATTTGCTACTAAGCGCCCAGCGGTATTTATAAACACCAAGATAAAAGCGTCTAACCCAAACTGGCAAAAGATAAACAAAATCCCCGTAGAAATCTCTTTAAGGGATACCGTTGGCGTATCTATCGATAAAGATAAAGTTAGCACGATTAAAGAAAAAATAGAAGAATTATTTAAAAAGCAAGAAGAATATGCTAGAGTTATCG
>JAFVOW010000090.1 GCA_017505625.1 Clostridia bacterium
ACCAATTTGTTTCAGTATCATAGTAATAACCTCTGTCCTGCGTTTTACTGCATCTACGGTTTTTGCTTGAGGGTTAGAAATAATAGCGTCTACAATTTCACCTTCGGTAATTTGTTCGCAACGGCATACTATTTTGCCGTACGATGGATTAGCTTTTATTATCTCGTTCTTTTCTTCTATGGTTAAGCTTTTGAACGCAATGCTTTCTTTGCGTTTTCCGTTAAAGTTTTGTTTTTTAGTAGCGTTTACGAGTTTTAATACAAGTTCTTCTACTACGTATTTACCGATTGCCGGTGCTGAAGTTAGCCCCGGAGACTCTATACCTATACAGTTTATAAAACCGTTAACTTTTTTGCTTTCTTCTATAACGAAATCGTGTCTATCAGAATACGCCCTAACCCCCGCAAACGAAGTTATTTGTTCACGATACGGGATATTTTTACACATTTTATCGGCTATGGTTTTTATTTCTAGTAAACCATTTTGCGTAGTATATGTTAAGCCGTCTTGAATTTCTTCAGAAGTCGGTCCTAAAAGTATATTTCCATCAACGGTAGGCGAAACCAAAATACCTTTACCCTTTTTAGTAGGCGTACAAAACAAGGTACGAGTTGCAAAACCTTTGCATTTTTTATCTAGTAAAATATACTCGCCTTTTCTGCCGTTTATTTTTACGCTGTCGTCGCCGAAAATATTAGAAATCTTTTCGCCACCAAGCCCTGCACAGTTTATAACAAGTTTTGCTTTTACTTCACGTCCGTCTTTAGAGTTAACCGTAAATACGCCGTTTTCTTTGCTTGCCGAAACTACTTCAAAATCAGTTAAAAGTTTAGCACCGTTATCCATAGCGTTTCCGATTTCGGCAATAGTAAGTTCGTAAGGACAAACGATTCCACCCGTTTTTGCGTATAACGCACCTTCAAGTTTTTCACTAACGTTTGGCTCTAGTTGTTTTAACTGTTCTTTATTTAATATGCTTAATTCTTTAACGCCGTTTTTCTCGCCACGTAATTTTAATTCTTCTAGCATTAGCATTTCTTGTTCGTTAAACGCTAAAACTAGCGAGCCGTTATTTTGATATTTAACACCTAACTCGTCGGTGTAGTCTTTCATCATTTGATTGCCTAATACGTTAAACTTTGCCTTTAACGTGTTAGGAATTGCATCAAAACCTGCGTGAACTATTCCACTGTTTGCTTTGCTTTGTCCCATGCAAACGTCGTCGTGTTTTTCTAACATGCAAATTTTAAGGTCGTACTTACTTAGCTCTCTTAAAACTGCGCCGCCTATAACCCCGCCACCTATTACGATTACGTCGTACATATTTTCTCCCGTTACTTGACAATTCATTACTATGCTATTATACTATAACTGAACAAATAAACGGTTAATCAATTAAAATTTAGGTTATTTTGCACAAAAACTGCATAATAATCAAAATATATTGATTATTTTAATCAAAGCGAGCAAAAAAATGAGTGAAAAAGTCGAAAAAGGAATTCTAGAGTTCTTAACAAAAAAACAATACGCAGGCGTAGACGATATTGCAACGTATTTTTCTATAAGCGGTGCAACTGTTAGACGTAAACTCACCCTTTTAGAAGAAAAGGGACTAATCGAAAGAACAAGGGGTGGAGCAAAAATAAACGACACCAATAATTTCTATCCTAGTTTTTCTTTCCGCACACACCAAAACAGTTTAGAAAAGAAAAAAATTGCCCTTGCGGGCATTAAACTTATAAAAAACGGAGATTTAGTGTTTATAGACGGTTCGACGTCGTGTTTTTTTATTGCCGATTATCTTTCGGAGTTTAATAATATAAAGGTGGTAACTAACGGCATAGATACTTTGTCGCTTTTATCTAAAAATAAAATCAACGCATATTCTACGGGTGGAGAAGTAAGTGAAGCTAATAGGTCTTGTCTTGTTGGTCAAATTGCACACGACACCATAAATAATATGCACGCTGACGTGGTGTTTTTCTCTGCTCAATCGGTAGGGGCTAACGGCGAGATTTACGATTGTTTTGAACACGAAAACTATTTAAGACGCCAAATGATGAAAAACGCTAACAAAAAGGTGTTCTTGTGCGACGGCACCAAGTTAAATCGCAGTTCCCCGTTTAAGCTTTGTAATATGGACGATATAGATTACATTATTTGTAATGAAAGTATTAAAGGCTATTTTGAAAAAGATTATTCGGATAAAATTATTTGCATAGAATAAACTAAAGGCTTACGCAAAATCTTGCGTAAGCCTTTTTCGTTTAATTTAATTAATTAAGAGATTTTAACATGTCTTCTCTAACAATAGCCGAAATTTCGTGAGTAGATTTAGATAAAACCGTTTCTTTATCTATTACGTTTAGTATCTCGATTTCCGACGTTATTTTACCTAAGAATTTACGTTTAGCGATTTTTTCGGTGTTTTTTACGGTAATGACTACGACGGGCACGTTAGCGTTTTGTGCAATCTTAAACACTCCGTCGTGAAAATCTAATAAACTACCGTTTTTACTTCTAGTGCCTTCGGGATAAATTCCCATAGACACCACGTCGTTTTTTATTAAGTCCGACGCTTTTCTTAAGGTTTTTATAGCGTTTCTAGGATTACTTCTATCTATCGCTAAAAAACAGCATTTCCTAATTATCGCCCCAGCTACGGGAATCTTAAAGTTCTCAGGTTTAGACACAAACGCTAAATCTTTTTTTCTAAAAGCATAATACGTCAAAATCGGGTCAAAGTTAGAACGATGATTTGAAACAAGCAAGAACCTACCGTCTACGTCGTCTAAAATCTCTTTGTTTTTAATGCTAATTTTTATTCTTAACATCCATAAAACAATGGATATAGTAAAATCTAATACGCCTTTATAAAACCTATTAACCTTATCGTACTCTTTTTTGGGCACGAAAACAGTTATCAGCAACAAAAACAATACGTACGCAATTACTAGTCCTAAAAGCCCCCCGAGTATGCCTAAAAATATCCACAAAACGGTCATAAATTTCCTTAATTATTTTAATAATTTACAAATAGATTCAGCAATAGCGTCTAAATCGCCTTTAGAAGTGTTTACCATTAAATCGTAGTTTAGTTTATCTCCCCATCTGTGTCCCGTATAGAATTCGTAGTATCTAGCACGATTCTTATCTATTTTTTTAATGGTTTTAATAAGTTTTTTGTCGGACAAATGGTCTACTTCTTCACGTTCACGACAGCGGTTAACCTTACTTTGCATATCCGAATAAACGAAAACTTTTACGGGGCTACTTTCCCTTAAAATATAATCTGAACATCTACCAACTATTACGCAGTTAGAGTTTTCAGCCATTTGTTTAATAGTGTTTTCTTGTTCAGAAAAAACTACTTGTTTTCTTTGCAGAGCATAAGTGTCTACAAACGTAAAGGTATGACCTACGGTTATCGGAAAAAGTTCGTGGGGATTATTTTCTAAAACTTCGTGGATATAATGTTCGGAGAATTCCGTACGCTTAGCAATTTCAGTGATAATTTCTTTGTCGTAAAATTCCCAACCGAGTTTTTCGGCGATTTTTCTACCAAGTTCTCTGCCGCCACTACCGAATTCTCTTCCTATGGTAATTATTTTATTCATTGTATTCTCCCTTACATATATTTTTATTCAATTTTACCATAAAAAGTGTAAACTGTCAATACCTTCGGTTTTTACAAGTTAAAAGGGATAACAACTTGTAGTCGTTACCCCTTTTTTATTTCTTTATGCTAGTGCTTGTTCGGCTTTTTGAAGGTTGATTTCGTTTAGGTTTTTAAGTTCAAAGAATTTTCCTTTTTTAGCCATAAGCTCCTCATACGTTCCCGTTTCGGCAATTTCGCCGTCTTCCATAACCACTATTCTATCAGCGTTTCTAATAGTCGAAAGTCTATGTGCAACGATAAACGTCGTTCTTCCTTTAATACTAGATTCTATTGCTTGTTGAACGTGATATTCGCTAATATTATCAAGCGCACTAGTTGCTTCGTCTAAAATAAATATACTAGGATTACGTATTAACGCCCTTGCAATAGTGATACGTTGTTTTTGACCGCCCGAAAGTTTGTCGCCGTGTTCTCCAATTCTCGTATCTAAACCGTTAGGAAGCTCGTCTACAAACTCTAAAACGTTTGCCCTTTTTACTGCGTCGTCGAAATCTTCCCTACTATATTTATCTAAACCATAAACAATATTTTCTCTAATCGAGCCGGAAAACAGTACGCTAGTTTGCGGAACTACCGACAAGTGATGACGGTATTCCGATAAATTTAGGTCTTTTATAGATTTACCGTCTATTAAAAGGTCTCCGTCGGTGGGTTTAAGAAGCCCTATTATCAAATTCATTAAAGTAGATTTACCAGACCCCGAAGCACCAACGACGGCAATACACTCGCCCTTATTTACCTTAAGGTTAAAATTTTTAACTACGTAGTTATCTTTATCGGGATATTTATAACTTAAATTCTTAAATTCAATATTTCCTGTAACTTTAGGCACTATCACTTTGCCACTGTTAACTTCTACGTCTTTTACGTTCATTAGTTCAGAAACCGAACGAACGGCTTCTTTCCCTGACCCTAGTTGCGGAATCATATCAACGAGTGCAGTGACGTAACCGCTTATTTGCGTAAACATACTAGAAAAAAGTACTATGTCGCCTATAGCTATATAACCCTTAAACGCCATAAAAACGCAAAAGAATAAGTTGATTGCACTTAATACTCTATTGACAACGAAAAGTCCACTTCCGAAATAAGCAACCGTTCTATCAAGAGATAAACCCATGCCTTTGTTTTCTTCAATAGTTGCTTGGACGGTGGAAATTTCTTTATCTTCTAAGCCGTGAGCTTTAGTTACCGCTATCATATCGAGCATGGTAGTAAGTTTTGCACTCATGTTTTCGGTACTTACACGATAGTTTCGGTTTTTCTTTTTAATTTTATCTCTAAACAGTAAACTAAAGAATACGTTTAACGGTATTACCATTAAGAAAAATAGAGATATCCATCCGTTAGAGTAAACCGATATTATAATAGATGCTATTACGCTAATAAGATTAGGAATAAAGGAAAGCATAATCCTATTGAGCATAAGTTCGACGCTGTCGGTATCTTTTAAGAATTTTGACTGAATTTTACCCGTCTGCATTTCCTTGTGATAGGTAATAGACAAGCTTTGCAGTTTTTTTACTACCGAAGTTTTTATGCCTGCACTTGTCCTGCGAAGCATTTTGTTTACCATTTTAAGTCTTAAAACGGTAGTCGGTATGTTTTGCACCAATGAAACAATCAAGACGACGGCGTTAATTATTAGTTTTCTCCATACGTCCTGCGTAAACCCCGTACCATCGATAAAAGCACCCGTAACGATATTAATTATGTTTGCAGTAATGATTGGGGATATCCATAGCGGTGCTGACTGAATAACGTATATAAGCGATGATAACGCCATAGTACCCTTATTCATCATAAAGATTTTGCCTAAGAAACCTTTGGCTCTCCGTCCCGATTTAGTCGAATTTTCATCAAACAAGTGGTCGTAATCGGGAACGGAGCTTTTTCGTGGAACAGCCCCTAACTTCTCTACGCTAGATTTACTCATAAGTCTATCCTCTAAAAAAAATTTTAAAAAATTCCTTTTGGTAGTTTTAGTTTACGCCCCTATATTTTACTTGTCAACGATTTTTTTAAATTTCTTCTAAAAAAATTTTTTGGCATAAAATCGTATTAGTTTTTATAGGTTTAGTATAAAATTTTTCGACAAAACTTTTCAAATTTCTTGCAATATTTTCTATCTCTATGGTATTATTATATTTATAGGAGAAAAAAATGAAACTTTTTGACATTTCAACGGACTCCACTTGCGATTTATATGCTAGTGAGATTAAAGATAACGGACTGTTTTTTTTACCACTCACCTACACCTTCGATGGCAAAAACGGTATAGAAGAGTATTTAGATAACTTCCAAATTCAAGACCAGTACGTTGCATATTACAATAGACTTCGTGAAGGCGTTATTAGTAGAACTAGTATGAATAACCCTTCAGTTCACGAAGAACATTTTAGAAAAATGGCGGAAGCCGGCGTAAAAGACGCTATTCACTTTACTATAAGTTACGGTCTTTGTAGAACGGTAGAAGTTGCCCGTGAAGCCGTAGAAGTTGTTAAAAAAGATTTCCCTGATTTTAACTGTCTTTGCGTGGAGTGTAACACCACTACCGTCGGTCAAGGGTTCTTGGTAAACGTTGCTATCGACATGCAAAAGAAAGGCAAAACCTTACAAGAAACTTTTGATTACGTAGAAGCCAATAAATCTAAGATTCAACACTTTATTATAGTAGACAGTTTAACTCACTTAATGCGTGGCGGTAGAGTTTCGGCAACGAGTGCAATCGTTGGCACTATGCTTAAAGTTAAGCCTATTCTTATATTTAATAAGCAAGGTAAACTAGTTAAATATAAACAAGTATCCGGCATGAAACACTCTATTTCAACTGCCGTTAAAGAGTTTGAAAAGTATTCCATAAACAAAGATTATTCTAAGTTTATTATTGCACATACCGACAATCTTCCTATGGCGGAATATACTGCCGAACTTCTTAAAACCACCTATAATATTGACACTGAAATTCGCTGGATAGGACCTGTTATCGGTTCTCACGTAGGACCTAACTCAGTTGCCTACATATTCTTATCTAACGAAGAAAGACCTTTATAAAATTAATATTTAATAATTAAAAGACCTATATGCAAACGCATATAGGTCTTTTTAATTTTGTTTTTGCTTTTTATCTGCCGAATTTTTTCATTAAGAGTTCTTTTAGTTGGTCGTTAGAAAGTTGTTGTTTTTCTTTTCTTTGACGTTCAGCGTTAATTCTGCCTTCTTTTCTTTCCCTATCGGTTTTTTGGTTAGCTACCGCTATTCCGTGAGGGTTGTCGGCGGTTTTCATGGTAAGCGAGATTTTTTTCTTTTGTAGGTCTACGCCTAAAACTTTTACCTTAACGATATCTCCTACCTTTAGTACGTCTGACGGGTGCTTAATATAGTTATCGGATATTTGAGAAATATGAACTAAACCGTCTTGATGAACGCCGATATCTACGAACACGCCAAAGTCTATAACGTTTCTAACAGTACCCGTGATTTCCATACCTTCTTTTAGGTCGGATAAATCCATTAAATCACTTCTTAGTACAGGTTTTGGTAAACTATCACGAATATCTCTACCCGGTTTTAACAACTCGTTAACGATATCAAGTAACGTAGGCTCGCCCACTTCACACTCTTTTGCTACCGTACTTAGCCCGATTTTATCAATTCTAGCACGAATTTCTTTAATTTCGCCCTTTTCTACGTCAGCGAGAGTATACTCGGTAATTTTTAAGAGTTTTTCTACGGCTTTGTAGTTTTCGGGGTGAACTGCCGTGTTATCTAAAACGTTTTCGCCTTTAATACGCAAGAAGCCTGCACATTGGGTGAACGCTTTTTCGCCTAGTTTTTTAACGTTTAGTAAGTCTTGACGTGTAGTGAAAAGTTTAGTTTTTCTATATTCTACTATATTTTTTGCAACTCCTGAATTTAAGCCTGCTACGTAAGAAAGTAAACTTTGTGATGCAGTGTTTAAGTCTACGCCTACCGAGTTAACGCAGTCTTCTACCACGCCACCTAAAACTTCTTCTAGTCTGTTTTCTGGCATGTCGTGTTGATACTGACCTACACCGATAGATTTTACGTCTATTTTAATAAGTTCGGCAAGCGGGTCCTGTAAACGCCTTGCAATAGACACTGCACTTCTTTGTGTTACGTCAAAATCAGGGAATTCTTCTGCACCTAGCTTACTAGCCGAGTAAACGGAAGCACCCGCTTCGTTTACAACTGCATAGCTTAAGTCTTTACCACTAGATTTTATTAAATCGGCAACAAAAATTTCCGATTCTTTACTAGCAGTACCGTTGCCTATTGAAATAACGTTTACGTTATGTTTTTCTATAAGCTTGTTTAATATTGCTTTTGCTTCTTCGGTTTTGTTTTGGGGAGGAGTGGGATAAACCACCGTGGTGTCTAAAACGTTACCCGCATCGTCGATTACGGCAATTTTACAACCCGTTCTATACGCTGGGTCTAAGCCTAGAATAATTTTGTTTTTTAGCGGGGGTTGAAGTAGTAACGGACGAAGATTAACTTCAAACATTTTAATTGCTTGCTCGCTAGCCTTTTCAGTGAGTTCGTTTCTAACTTCACGTTCTACAGACGGGAATATTAGTCTAGAATACGCATCAGCACACGCATTACCAACTAAAGTCGACGATTCGCCATCTCCTTTAACGTAAACGGCTTTTATGCTATCCACGAAAAGTTCTACGTCTACCACAATGTTTACCCTTAAGCATTCTTCTTTTTCGCCACGGTTGATAGCAAGTATTCTATGCGACGGAATTTTGCTTACCTTTTCGCTGTATTCTGCGTACATATCGTAGGTTTTAGCGTTTTCGTTTTCTAGAAGCTTACAAGAAATATCGCCGAGTTCAAACAATTTCTTTCTAATAGTTTTTCTAAGTTCCGCATCGTCGGAAATACGTTCAGCGATAATATCAGAAGCACCTTGAATTGCTTGTTCAGTAGTTTCCACGCCTTTTTCAGCGTTTAAATATTTTTCGGCTTCTAAGGCTATGTTTATACTATTGTCTTGTTCTAAAATGGTATCGGCAAGTGGAGATAATCCCTTTTCGATAGCAACTGATGCACGAGTTTTTCTCTTTTGCTTAAAAGGCCTATAAATATCTTCGGCTTCGGTCATAGTTTCAGCCTTTGCAAGTGCCACCATAATCTCATCGGTCATTTTGCCTTGTTCGGTAATCGAGTCGGCGATTTCCTGTTTTCTTTTATCGAGATTTCTTAGGTATTTTAATCTATCGAAAATTTCACGCAACTTTTGGTCATCACAAGACCCCGTCATTTCTTTACGGTATCTTGCTATAAACGGTATAGTATTACCTTCATCGATAAGTGCGATAATGTTAGCCGAGTGG
>JAFVOW010000091.1 GCA_017505625.1 Clostridia bacterium
AACGAGTATCTAGTGGTTGCGGGGGTGGGATTTGAACCTCACGGCCTCCGGGTTATGAGCCCGACGAGCTACCAGGCTGCTCTACCCCGCGATATCGGTGCTTTTTTCTTAAAGCCTTATTATAATATATCAAAAATTTTTGTTTGTCAACACAATTTGCGTAATTTTTATTAAATATCAATATTTTTAACTTGAAATTTTTGTCGGGCTTTGGTACAATAGATATATGTTTGCAGATTTTTCTAAACTTAACAAAAAACCTGCCGTTGTAGGATTTGCCGTTTCGGGCGGAAAAGATTCTATGGCGTTACTTTATTATGCTTACAAAAATCGGAAAACTCTTAACCTTACCCCCGTTTGTATTAACGTAGAACACGGTATTCGTGGCGAACAATCTAAAAACGACAGTTTGTTCGTTAAGGATTTTTGCGATTCTTTAGGAATTCCCTTTTATGGATACGTTGTGGATTGCCCGACGTATTCTAACCAAAACAAGTTATCTATTGAACAAGGCGCCAGAGTTTTACGTTACAACTGTTTTTACGATGCGTTATCTAAAAACCTTTGCGACGTGATAGCGACGGCGCACCACAGACGTGATAACGTTGAGTCGGTATTATTTAATATGTTTCGTGGGTCGGGGCTTAACGGCTTAAAAGGTATTAACGATTATGACGACAAGATTATTCGACCTCTTCTTTACACTAGCAAACGTCAAATAGACGAATACGTAAAACAAGAAAACGTTCCTTACGTTACCGACGGTACTAATTTCGACACTGACTACACTAGAAACTATATTCGGTTAGAAGTGTTGCCCGTAGTCAAAAAAGTGTTCCCCGAAGCCGAACGCAGTATTTCAAGGCTTATTAAAACCGTGCGTGAAGACGACGATTATTTAACCGAACAAGCCAAAAAACTGTTGACCGTACAAGGTGGTTTAGTAAAAATTCCCGTAGACTCGCCAAAGCCGTTGTTCTGTAGGGCAACCATAATGGCGTTAAAAGAGTTAGGGTTAGAAAAAGATTGGGAAAAAGTTCACGTAGACGATGCGTATGCGTTGACGTCTAACAAAAACGGTTGTTCTATTAACCTACCAAAAGACATAGTGGCTATACGTGAATACGATTTTATCACTTTTTATAAGTCTACGTTAAAGTCTCAGACGGCTATACCCTTAACCGACGGAAAAATCACAGTGGGTGATTCAGTATATTTAGTAGAAACGCTTGACGTTAAGACTGTTAACCTAAAAGACGGAATTTACCTTGACAAAGACAAAGTTTTAAGCGGTGCTATAATTCGGTACAAGGAAAAAGGCGACGTATTTACCAAAATCGGTGGCGGTAGCAAAAAACTTGTCGATTATTTCACTGACAAGAAAATTCCTAAACGGCTAAGAGACTATTTGCCTTTGGTTGCCGTTGGGTCTGAAATTTTGGCTATATTAGATTTAACCGTTTCGGAAAAAGTTATAGCCGACGAAACAACTAAACAAGTAATAAAAATCACTAAAGAGAGTTGATTATGGACAACAAATACATCAAAGTAGTTTTAAGCGAACGCACGATTCAAAAACGAGTAAAACAACTTGCTAAACAGATAACGTTAGATTATGCGGGCAAAACCCCCGTTATTATTTGCATGCTTAAGGGTGCCGTTTATTTCTTTACTGATTTAGTAAAAAACATTGACCTACCTTTAACCATAGAGTTTGCAAGGCTTTCTAGTTACAAAAACGGAACGACAAGTGGGGATATGGAACTCGTTGCCGATATCAAAGAAAAAATTGAAGGCAAAGACGTTTTAATCGTTGAAGATATTGTAGACAGTGGCAAAACCTTAGCATATTTTATAGATATGTTAAAAAAGAAAAACCCCGCTTCGGTAAAAATTTGTGCGTTTTTAGATAAAATGGAAAGACGTGAAGTTAATATTAAATCTGATTACGTAGGTTTCGATATAGATTGTGGATTCGTAATTGGATACGGCATGGACTATGCCGAAAAATATAGAGAACTCCCCTATTTAGCTGAAGTTCTAGACCCTACTAAAATATAAAAAAATATAGGTGGTAAATATTATGGCTTACGATTTTAATGAAATAGTTTCAGGCTTTAAGGTAGACGGCAAACTTTTGTCTTGCGAAAGATATGGCGAGGGTTTAATTAACGAAACCTATCTTGCAATAATCGAACAAGACGGCAACCCCGTTAACTTCATTTTACAAAAAATCAACAACAAACTTTTCAAGAACGTTGATAAACTTATGAACAACATAAGACTTGTTACCGAGTTTAACCGTAAAAAGATAATAGAACGTGGTGGCAACCCTGACCGTGAAAGTCTTACCCTTATCTACGCTAAAGACGGTAAACCTTACATAGAAAATAAAGACGGCTTCTTTAGAATGTACGTGTTTATTACTGACGCTTTCGCTCCTGAAAAGATTGAAAAACCCGAAGACTTTTATTTCAGTGGTTTGGCGTTTGGTAATTTTGCAAAACTCTTATCTGAATTTGACGCAACTCAACTTTACGAAGTTTTACCCAACTTCCACAACACCAAAATTCGTTATGAAAATTTAGTAAAAGCAATTGACGCCGATATCGTTGGCAGAAAAAAAGACGTTCAAGCGGAAATTGATTTCTATCTATCGAGAAAAGATTATTGCTCTAAAATCGTAGACCTTTTAGAATCAGGCAAAATGCCCACAAAGGTTACCCATAACGACACAAAACTAAACAATATAATGCTAGATAATGAGACTGGTAAACCCATTTGCGTTATCGACCTAGACACCATTATGCCTGGTAGTATTTGTTACGATTTCGGCGACAGTATAAGATATGGATGCAACACTGGTACTGAAGATGAACCTGATTTATCTAAAGTTAATTTCGATATCGAACTTTTCGAAACTTACGCTAAAGGCTATATCGAAGCGCTTGGCGACGGCGTTACTGAAATTGAAAAACAACATTTGCCTTTTGGCGCTATGCTTATGACTTTCGAGTGCGGTATGAGATTCTTAACCGATTACCTTGAAGGCGACACCTACTTTAGAACAAAACGTCCTAACCACAACCTAGACAGAACTAGAACTCAAATGAAAATGGTTTCCGATATGGAAAAAGTTATGGACAAAATGAACGCAATCGTTAATAAATATTAAGATTAAGTTTTTTGAAAAATTATACCCCCGAGTGAGATTCACTCGGGGGTTTTGGTTTAATATTCGTCTATACCTAATAATTCTGAAATTGTTACACCATAAAGTTTAGAAAGTTGTATCAAGTTTTCGTATTCTGGTCTTGACACGTCTTTCTCCCAATTACTTACGTTAGATTGGTTTATTCCTAACGCTTTTGCAACTTGCTGTTGCGACAATTTACTTTGCAGTCTTAACTTCTTAAAATTATCTCCAAATTTCATATTTTTATTTTACAAAATATCAGCACTACCCATTGACAATTATGGGCAATGCTGATATAATTTATTTAAATTTTCTTTTTTTGGTTTTATGTATATGGATATTTCTAAACAAATACAAGAACAACTTTATTCAAATTATTTAAAAGATTGTGTTAGTGAAATTTATGAGAAATTTCCTATTTTATTAAAGGTTCGGGAATATATTCCATATTCCCTTGGTGATGATTATAGCAATGGAATAAAAAATGCCTGCAAATATTTGGTTGAAAAGGGTTTTAATCAAGCCAATGTTAATAAGTATTAAGATTTTGTTTTTTAAAAATTATACCCCCGAGTGACTATCACTCGGGGGGGTTGGTTTAATATTAAAAGTGTTTTTAGTTGTTAGATTTTAGCATAGTCGTTAGTTTGTTTATAACTTCGTCGCCTACTTGTTGGGTTGATGCTGTTCCGCCTAAGTCGGGGGTTAGCACTTTTTTCTCTACAAGTACTTGTTCTATGCAGTCTATCAAGGTTTCGCCCCATTTTTCGTAGCCAAAAAAGTCTAGTAGTTGACTTGCCGACCAAACGGTAGCAAGCGGGTTTGCTATGCCCTTGCCTGCAATATCAGGAGCTGAGCCGTGAATAGGCTCAAACATTGACGGAAATTCTCTTTCGGGGTTAAGGTTAGCACCTGCTGCTAAGCCCATACCACCAGAAATTGCTGCACCTAAATCGGTTAAAATATCGCCGAACAAGTTAGACGTAACTACGATTTCAAAACGTTTGGGGTCTTTTACCATAAACATACTTGCTGCGTCTACTAGATATGAATAGGTTTTTACTTCGGGGTAGTCTTTGCCAACTTCTTTAAATATTTGGTCCCAAAAAACCATAGAATAATTAAGTGCGTTCGCCTTGCTTATGCTAGTTAAAGTTTTGCTTTGTTTTTTTGCTATTTCGTAAGCGTAGCGAATAACTCTTTCGCAACCTTTTCTAGAAAACACGCCGTCTTGAATAACTACTTCGTTAGGTTTATCCTTAAATAACCAACTGCCACTGCCGGCATATTCGCCTTCGCTATTTTCTCTAACGAATAGCATGTCTATGTCGCTTGTCTTAACGTCTTTTAACGGTGTTGGCGCACCGTTTAAGAGTTTTACAGGGCGAAGATTTATATATTGGTCGCAACCTTTTCTTATTTTTAGTAGTAAGTCCCATAGCGATATATGGTCTGGAACGCCCGGTGCACCGACTGCACCTAAGAAAATAGCATCAAACTTTTTAAGTTTTTCTAGCCCGTCGTCGTCCATCATTTTGCCCGTTTTTTGATAATATTCGCAACCCCACGGAAAGTAAGTAAACTCAAACTCGAAACTATTGTCTAGTTTTGCCACTTGCCTTAATACCTTTACCCCTTCGTTTATAACTTCAGGGCCAATGCCGTCGCCTGCGATTACTGCTATTTTGTGTGTTTTCATTTTATGTCCTCGTATATTATTTTTTGTTAGCGTTTTTTGGTTTACGGATACGATTAAGTTTTTTGTTGAGTTTTAGTAGTTCTTCTTTGGTGAACGAAATACCTACCATACCTATCATATTAGTCATACGAAGTACGGTAAAGCCCGATAGCATAGGCATAATACCTTTCATATCCATACCGTCGGTCATGCTCTTTTGTTCGCCGTCGGTTTTGGGTTTTGCTTTCATTTTCTTTTTAACTAGACCTAGTAATCCTAACGCCCAAAGTTTACCCCTAAAGCACGACAAGATGTTGCCGAAACTATCGTTTAGGCTAAATCTTCCTTCCGGTGCGTTGACGTCAAACCAATTTAATACTGCACCTTTTTCTTTTAAGATATAGTCTTGGTTCATTTCGTCTACTTTTCTTATAGTGCCTTCGTCAGAGAAGTCGCCTGCAACTGCTTTTATAGTGCTTTCGCCGACGTTTTTAACTTCAAAATAGAAGAAATGGTCGGGTGCGGTTTTCTTTCCAATACTTTCGCCGTTAACGAAAAGTTCTACTTCGGGAAGATTTGAGTAAACGGTTACTTTGGTAACGTCTTCTACTCTATCTATATAACGTTTACCGCAAAGGTGTACGAACGGCTCGTCAGATAGCCATGCCTTGTATGCGTAGAAAGAGTCTTTTTTGTATTTTCTATCAAAAGTCATAAGCCCTTTATGGTTTTGACCGTTTTCGCCACCTTCCGAACGTAAATCTGCACCAAAATCGAACATATTCCAAACGTGAGTTGCCCAAATATATTTACGGGTAAAGAGTTGTTTGATTAGTTCTTCGTGATAATATGCTTGATATTCTTCGGTATAATCGCCTTGCGTGGGATTAGAAGTGTGCCAATTAAGTGCTTCACATCCGTATTCGCTGACACCGATAGGTTGGTTAGGATATTTTGCGTGGAATTCGTCAAACCAAGGACCGTTCATATCGGTAGTTCCGCCGTACCAACCAAAATAGTGGTTATACGATACTACGTCGGGTATTCTAACGTAGTCGGCGTCCATAGGACACATAGATACGCAAGCCATAGTAGTTAAACGAGTCTTGTCCATTTCGTGTACTAGGTTATTAAGCGTTTTATGATTTTCAATTAGTGCGGGGTCGTCTGCACCGTTCATGGTAATTTCGTTACTTAAACCCCAAAAACATATAGATGCGTGGTTGTAGTTTTGGGTGATTAGTTCTTTCATTTGAGAAATTGTGTTATCTACGCCGTTAGGCAAGAATTTTGAAATGAAAGGTATTTCCGCCCAAATTACCAAACCCTTTTCGTCGCATAAATCATAGAAATATTGGTCGTGTTGATAATGTGCAAGTCTTATAGTCGTTGCACCGAGTTCCATAATGAAATTTATATCTTCTTCGTGGTGCTCTAAAAGTAATGCGTTGCCGAAACCCTTTCTATCTTGATGGCGTGAAACACCACGTAACGGATATTCTTCACCGTTTAGAATAAAACCGTTTTCGGGGTCTACTTTATAGCTTCTGCAACCGAAACGACTGCAAACGTTGTCTAAAACTTCGTCGCCGTTTACGATTTCTACTTCACAACAGTATAAATAAGGGTCTTTTCTACCGTGCCATAAATGAACGTTTTTAATTTCAAACGCAACTTTTGTATCGGTTGTTTCTATTTTGTCTATTTCTTTTTCTTGCTTATCGTAAATAGTGTAAACTAACTTTTGACCGTCCGTTAAGTCTTTAACAAATACTTCTACTTCAACTTTTGCGTTTTTGCCGTCGATTGTAGGAGTGATTACTAACCCTTTGCCACCGTAATATTCTAAATCGAAATGGCTATTGTTTACGGCAATAAGGTTTACGTTACGATACAAACCGCCGTAGAAAGTAAAGTCGGCAAACTGCGGATACACGTGGTCGTTAGGCGCGTTGTTTACAACGATAGCAATTTCAGTGCTGTCGGTAAGTTCTTCGGTTATGTCTACACGCCAAGTAGAATAACCGCCGTCGTGGTGTGCTTTATTTTTACCGTTAACTAAAACGTCTGCCGAAGAATTTGCACCGTTAATTTCAATAAAGTATTTGTCGGCTTTAGGAAGGTCTTTCTTTTCGATAACCTTTCTATAAAGGCAATCGCCTCTGAAATAATCATCTCCGCCGTCAGTACCGTCTTCTGCGTTCCACGTATGCGGAAGATTTACCACTTCCTTGCCATCTTCATTTTCAGGAATTTGGGCTACGCCTTTATAAAATTCCCAATTCTCGTTTAAGCTAATAATTTCTCTCATAATCCCTCCAAAAATACACATATTTACATTATAATTATAAGTTGAAAACTCTCTTTTGTCAATATTAAATTAAAATTATGTATAGACTTAAACGCCTTTTTACGATATAATGATTATAACTGAATACGACATAGTTTCTATGCCACTTGTAGTTTATGCAATCAAAGAATTTTACGCCGTAAGTGTGCTTACGGCGTTTTTTTATGACTTAAGGGAAATAAAAAAATTTTAAATAGGGGGATTTTATGGAAAACACTGTAAAATCAAACGTACGTCCTTTCGGTATGAGGGACAAACTATCGTATGCAGCCGGCGACCTAGGCTGTAACATGAGCTTTGCGTTAAAGAGTACCATTATGGCTATATTCTGGACTCAGTTTATGGCTCTTGGCGAAACGCTTTACGCAACGCTTTTACTAGTAGTTCAAGTTTGGGACGCTATTAACGACCCGCTTCTTGGCTCGTTGTTCGATATGGACAAAAGAAAATATAAACGTGGTAAATTTAAGACTTACATCTTCATAGGTGCTATCGGTCTTTTATTCTCTGGTTTATTTTTCTTCTTGCCTATACCGACTGCTCCTAAGGTAATGAGATGCATTATGTTCGTACTCGGTTACGTTTTATGGGACGCTTTTTATACCGTTGCTAACGTTCCTTACGGCTCTATGATGTCAGTTATCACTACCGACGGCTCTGAACGTTCTCAACTTTCTACTTGGCGTTCTATCGGTTCTATGATAGGTAATATCGTTCCTATGGTATTACTCCCCATCATTTGCTACGACGCAAGCGACAACTTAAAAGGCGAAACCGTTTTCATTGCCGCAATTATTATGGGCGTTATAGGTCTTGCTTGCTTTATCTATATGCTTAAAACCACCACTATTAGAGTAGATGAAAGCACCGTTATTATTAGCGAAAAGAAAGAAAAGTTCAACGTATTTAAGGCTATGGGTAACTTTATTAAGAACCCGCCTGCCGTTGGTGCAACCTTAGCTGCTATGGCTATGTTTATCGGTATGCAAGCTTCATCAACTGCAACCGCCGTTTTATTCCAAGCATATTTTAACAACGCTAAACTTTCCGGTGTAATTATGCTTATAGGTTATCTCCCCATGTTCTTGTTTATGCCCTTTATCAAAAAGATTGTTGATAGATGGGGTAAAAAAGAAGCGTGTTCAGTAGGTTCAGCTGTAAGCGTATTCGGTGCATTATTGTTATTCTTACCTTTAGGTAACGAAATAGCTGGTCTTATCGGTTACGTAGTTGCACAAGTATTCTTCGGTTTAGGTTTAGGTTTTTATACCTGTGTATCTTGGGCATTAATGGCTGACGCTATCGACTACAACGAATGGAAAAACGGCACCAAGGAAGAAGGCACGGTTTATTCACTACACTCGTTCTTCAGAAAACTCGCTCAAGGTCTTGGACCGAGTGCAGTTATTCTTATCATGGGTGCTTTGGGATACGTTGGCGAATTAGGACCAAATCAATCTCCCGCAGTTGCTGAAAATATGAAATGGTTAGTTGCAGCACTTTATACGTTCAGTGCTATCGTAATGTTTGTTTCTATCACTTTCATTTACAACTTAAACAAAAAGAAAGTTGCTGAAATGACCGCCGAATTAGAAGCAAGAAGAACGGCTAACGCTGAAGAAGTTAAATCTGAAGAAATTGCTGAATAATATTTAATTCAACAAACAAAAAATACCGAAACGAGATTTCGTTTCGGTATTTATTTTTTTTAGTTTTTAGAAATTATAACTTAATAACTTCTTGTCCGCCCATAAACGGTCTAAGTACTTCGGGAACGGTAACACTGCCGTCGGCATTTTGATACTGTTCGATAATTGCGGGGAATACTCTACTCGTTGCTAAGCCAGAACCGTTTAAGGTATGTAGATATGCGGGTTTACCCGTCTTAGAATCACGGTATTTGGTGTTGTTTCTTCTTGCTTGATAATCGTTAGCGTTAGAAACTGAACTTACTTCTTTATATATTCCCATAGAGGGCATCCAAACCTCAATATCGGTAGTTCTAGCCATAGACGCTGAACAATCACCTGCGGCAAGTTTAGATACTCTAAAATGTAGACCTAATTTTTCCATAAGCGCACTTGCTTTGTCAACGAGTTCATTAAACGCTTCCATGCTCTTTTCGGGGTGTGCGTATTGTACCATTTCTACTTTGTTGAATTGGTGTCCCCTAATCATACCACGTTCTTCTGCACGATATGAACCTGCTTCTTTACGATAGCAGGGAGTGTATGCGAAGAATTTCATGGGAAGTTTTGCTTCGTCGATAATTTCGCCTGCGTACATATTTACTAGTGCCGTTTCAGCGGTAGGTAACATAAAGCGGTTTTTCTTTCTATCTTCATCGCAGTCTAGCCAATAAACTTCATCGCTAAATTTGGGGAACTGTCCTGCACCAAAACCACAGCTGTATCCTAGTTGGTGTGGGGGTAGTATAAATTCATAACCGTCTTTTAAGTGTTCGGTAATAAAGAAGTTAAGTAGCGCCCATTCTAGTCTTGCACCGTCGCCACGATATAACCAAAATCCACCACCAGATAGTTTAGTTCCACGTTGATAGTCGATAATACCTAAATTAGTACATAAATCTACGTGGTTTTTTGCTTCAAAATCAAATTCGGGTTTTTTACCTACTACTTTTACTACTTCGTTTGCTTCTTTTTCACCAGCGACTAAGTCTTCGTCGGGAACGTTGGGCATTACGGCTAAAAGATTAAAAACTTGTTCTTCTAAATCTTTTGCTTTTGCGTCGCACTCAGTAATCTTGTCCCCTAGTTCTCTCATTTCCTTAAAGATATGGTCTACGGGTTTACCTTCCTTTTTAAGTGCGGGAATACTTGCCGAAACTTTGTTTCTTTCTGCTTTATACTTTTCTACTTCAGCAATAACCTTTTTCCTTTCAGCGTCAAGCGAAAGTACGGTGTCGAAATCGGCTTCATAGCCCTTTCTGAGCAGTAGTTCTTTGATTTTTTCTTTGTTCTCTTGAATTTTTCTTAAATCAAGCATAATAACTCTCCGTAATAGTGATATTCATATTATACAGTTATTTTTTGATAAAATCAAGAGTTTTTGCGTCCAAATAAACGTTGTAAAAATTTTTATGAAAAAATTTTTCATTTTGTATGTTTATTTTTTTCATACGGTTGATTATTTATCATTAAAATGATAAAATATTTTAAAGAAATTTTTGGAGACCTTACTATGTACGAAAAATCTAGTCAAAAATTTGATATCGAACTTTTTAAAACCCCAAGTGCCGAATATCGTGGAGCACCTTTTTGGGCGTGGAACGACAAGCTAGAAAACGACGAGCTTTGCCGTCAAATAGATGAATTTAAGAAAATGGGTTTCGGTGGATTTAATATGCACCCCCGTCAAGGCTTAGTTACGCCTTATTTAGAAGACGAGTTTATGGACGCTATTAAAACTTGCGTGCAACGTGCAAAAGAGACTGGAACTTACGCTTGGCTTTACGATGAAGATAGGTTTCCTTCAGGGTTTGCCGGTGGCATAGTAACTGCCGACCCGGAATTAAGAATAAAAATGCTAACCTTTTCTACCGAAAAAATTAAAGACGTGTTCGAAAACAAGGCTTTTTCCGAATACGTTATCGGCGGTTACGATAAAACGCCTAGCGAAGTTGTAAAATCTAAAACCGGTTATAAACTAGGTAAACCCTATCTTTTGGCAGTGTTCGACGTTGTATTAAGCGACGATGGTATTATGACCGAATATAGTCCTATAGATTACAAAGACGACGCTAAAGGAATAAAGGTTTACGCTTACGTTCAAACCTTGCCTTGTCTACAAGGCTGGAACAACACCAACATTGCAGATTTGATGCAAGAAAAGGCTGTTGATAAATTTATTGAATGTACTTATCAAAAGTATTACGACGTGGTGGGCGAAGATTTTGGTGGTGCTATTCCCGCAATTTTTACCGATGAACCGCAAGTAGTTCCTAAACGCCCGTTATCTAATGCACGTGGCGAAGTAGACACTCATTTTTCGTGGACAACCGATTTCCCATTAACCTTTAAAATGCAAAAAGGTTACGATTTAGTTCCACTTCTTCCCGAACTCGTTTGGGACAAAAAAACACCGTCAAAGGCACGCTATGATTATTTTGACCATCAAGCGGAAAAACTTAAAACCACTTATGCCGATAAAATCGGTAAATGGTGTAAACGTCACGGTATTTTGTTTTCGGGACACTACGCACAAGAAGATTCTCTAAAAAGCCAGTCGGAATGGATTGGCGAAGCAATGCGTTTGTACGATGCTATGGACGTTCCCGGGTTAGACTTACTTGCTAACCGTAACGGATATATTGCAGGAAAGCAAGTAATTTCCTCGGCACGTCAGTCGGGCAAGAACACTATTCTTTCCGAACTATACGGTGTTACCGGTTGGGACTTTGATTTTAGGGGGCATAAATATCAAGGCGACTGGCACTCTTGCTTAGGCGTTACGATAAGAGTTCCTCACCTTTCGTGGTATAGCATGAAAGGTATTGCTAAACGTGATTACCCTGCTAGTATTTCTTATCAGTCTAGTTGGTATAAAGAGTACAAATATTTAGAAGACCATTTTGCTAGACTTAACGTAGTTTTATCTCGTGGCAAGCCCGACGTTAAAATTGCCGTAGTTCATCCAATAGAAAGTTATTGGCTAAATTACGGTCCTAACGACACGAGCAGTCAAAAAAGAATTGCTCTCGATAACGATTTCTTTAACGCTACTAGTTGGTTTATTGAAAACGGCATAGATTTCGACTATATTTCAGAAAGCACTTTGCCTAGCCAATTAAAGTCTACTAAAACAAATACGTTAAAAGTCGGCGAGATGGAATATTCGGCAATCATCGTTTTACCCGTAGACACATTAAGACAAACCACAATAGACGCATTAGAAAAATTTGCTAAACGTGGTGGCAAGGTTATTATGTGCAATAAGCCAAATTGCGTTGACGGAATTCTTTCAGACAAAGCCGACAACCTATATTCTTTATCGGAAAAAATTTCTCTATCAAAAACTGGACTTCTCAGTTCGGTCGATAATTATCGCAATATTAGGTTGCGCCTTAAAAACGGGTTGCCTGCTGAAAATTATATGTTGCAACGTCGCAAAGACGACGACTGCGAGTGGGTTATGATAGCTTCTACCGTATTCCACGACGGAAGAAAACCCGAACCCCCTAAAGCAAAACGACCCGATGCTTTAAGAATCGTTATCGACGGTAATTATTTCGTTACCGTGTTCGACACCTTAAACGGCACTACTATCCAAGCCGATTTTGAACATGATAACGGTAAAACTATTGTTCACGCAGACCTTTATCAAGCCGATAGTTTGCTTATTCAATTAAAAGAAACTAAGCGTGTGTATAAAACCATAAAAACTAATCCTAAGCCTAGCGTTAATAAAACACTATTATTTACTGACGGCGTAGATTATTCTACCGACGAGCCTAACGTTTTAGTTTTAGACCAAGCAGAGTGGTCAATAGACGGTAAAAAATGGAATGATAAGGAAGAAGTTTTAAGAATTAACGAAATTTTAAGAAGTCAACACGGTTATATTCCCGAAGCCGAAGGCATTTCGCAACCTTACACTGAACCAAACTTAAAACCAGACCTATATCCTTATCTAAAGTTCGTGTTTAACAGCGCTGTAAAAACCAAGGTTAACCTTGCGTACGAAGATGCGACGGAAATTATACTTAACGGCAAAAAGATTGAAGTTAAACCAAACGGATATTTTACCGACAGACAAATTAAAACTACTGCTATTGGAAAAATCAAAAAGGGCAAAAACGTATTAATCGTTCGTGCACCGTTTGACAAGTACATCAGTTTAGAGAACATGTTCTTACTCGGTGAATTTGGTGTTTGTGTTAAAGGTGCAACGGCTGAAATTATTAAAAAGCCTAAAAAACTTCATTTCTCGTCGGTAACCCATCAAGGTTTCCCCTTCTACGGTGGCAAGATTACCTATAAATTACCACTTAACTTCAAAAACGACGAAAAAATCAACGTTTTAAGCGAGAAATACTCTGGCGCGTTAATCACTGCAAGACTTGACGGAAACGATATAGGTAAAATTATATTTAGTCCTTATTCTATCAATAACGTTGAAGTTTCAAAAGGCAAACACTTACTTGAACTCGATATTTATCTATCTAGAATTAATAGTTTCGGCACGCTTCACGGTTGCAGTTTTATTGAGTACCTTGGCCCTGATGCGTGGGCAACTAAAGGCTTTGACTGGTCTTACGAATACGTTTTATCAAACGGTGGTATTCTTAAATCCCCTGCTATTGAAATTTTGGAGAAATAGTTTTAAATGAAAGATAGATTGGTTTTAATAGAAGAATTTATTGACAAGAACGGGAAAGTTACTTTACACGAACTAGAAAACGCTTTTCCTAACGTTTCGTCTATGACTTTAAGGCGAGACCTTAACCGACTAGAAGAAAACAACAAAATCTTGAAAATCCCTGGTGGAGCTATATCGGTAAACACCGTGCTTCGTGCAAAAGAACAAGACTTTTCAGAAAGAATAAGTTTTAATACCGAAGAAAAACTAGAAATCGCTGATAAAGCAGTAAAACTTATAGAGCCTAGCACTTGCATTTATATAGACGGCGGTTCAACGACGACGTATTTTGCTAGGGCACTTCCCGACGATAATTTTTACGTTTTAACTAACGCACTGACTATTGCCGAAACTATCATTAGAAAAAGCAAACCGACGGTGACGTTACTCGGTGGCGATTTAACTAAAAACAATTTCATCACGGTTGGAACGTCTTGCACTGAATTTGTCGAAAAACTCAATATTCAAACGGCGGTAATGGCGACAACGGGTTACATAAAAGAAACGGGCGAATTCTCGTGCGGAAGTCAAGCTGAAGCCGACGTAAAACGCAAAATTATTCAGCGTGCCGACCACGTGATTATGCTTTTGGACTCGTCTAAGGTTGGTAAAAAACCCCCGTACACTTTTGCTAAGCTCGAAAACATAGATTGTATGGTGGTTGACAATAACTTCCCGTCGAGTTTAAGAAATGCTATTTCTAATAGTGGTGTAAAAATTATTTAAGGGTAAATTGCTTGATTTTTACAATTAACCTTTGGTAATATATAATAACTAACTAACTTTAAGGATAAAAATGTTTAAGAAATTAAGGGCAGATATTTGTGCGGCTCAAGCCAACGACCCTGCTGCAAGAAACAAGTTTGAAATATTATTAACCTATTCAGGCATAAAAGCACTTATGGCTTATAGGCGTGCTAATTTTTTTCATCGCCACGGTTTTAAGCTTTTAGCGAGAATGATTAGCCAACGTGCAAAAAGGCGTACGGGTATAGAGATTCACCCCGGAGCAACTATTGCCCCTGGTATTTTTATCGACCACGGCGAAGGCGTAGTAATAGGCGAAACGGCGGTAGTAGAAACGGGATGCGTAATTTATCAAGGCGTAACGCTTGGTGGTACTGGTAAAGATAAAGGCAAAAAAAGACACCCCACCATTAAACACGACTGTATCATTTCGGCCGGAGCAAAGATTTTAGGCGGTATCACCGTACACGAAAACTGTAAAATAGGCGCAAGTAGTGTCGTGCTAAAAGACGTACCTGCAAATTCTACGGTAGTTGGTATACCTGGCAAAATTATAAAACGCAACGGCGAACGTGTTCACGATTTAGAACAAGATAAACGTGACCCCATGCAAGAAGAAATTTGTCATTTAAGAGAAAAAATGTTCAAACTAGAAGAAGAAATAAAACACTTAAAAAACGATAACAAATAATCGGAGTATTTATGAAAATATACAACACTTTAACGGGTAAAAAACAAGACTTTGAACCTATAGAAAACGGCAGAGTCAAAATGTACGCTTGCGGTATAACCGTTTCGGGCGATGCTCATATCGGGCATGCCTATCAAGCGCTCATTTACGATATTATAAGAAAATATTTAGAAAAAAAGGGTTTTGACGTAACGTACGCTAGAAATTATACCGACGTAGACGATAAAATTATTGCAAAATCTAACGAAACGGGTATCCCTGCCGACGTTTATGCGCTTAATATGATTAAGACCATTGATGAACAAATGGCAAGGCTTCAAGTAGACGACCCGTCTTTATGGATTAAAGCGACCGAAAGTATGGACGATATTATTTCCTTCGTTCAAAAACTAATTGATAAAGGTCATGCTTACGCCACCGAAAAAGGCGACGTATATTTTTCAGTAGACAGTTTCCCTGGATACGGAAAGTTATCGCATAGAAATCTTGACGATGCATTAAACGGTGTTAGAGTAGATAACGACGAAAGTAAAAAGAACCCGTTAGACTTTGCTTTATGGAAATCGGCAAAAGAAGGCGAACCTTTCTGGAAATCGCCTTGGGGCGACGGTAGACCTGGTTGGCATATAGAGTGTTCTGCAATGAATAGAAAAGCGTTCGGCGACCAAATAGATATTCACGGTGGCGGTAGAGATTTAATATTCCCCCACCACGAAAACGAAATTGCTCAAACCGAAGCACTTACCGGTAAACAATTTGCTAAATATTGGATACATAACGGGCTTATAAAGGTAAACGGTCAAAAAATGAGTAAGTCTTTAGGCAACAGTTTGTTCTTAAAAGACCTTCTCGATAAATATTCGCCCGAAGTAATAAAGTTTGCATTACTGCAAACTAACTATCGTGGCGACATAAACGTTACCGATAACCTTTTCCCCGATGCCGAAAAGCATTTAGTAGAATTTTATAAAGTTTTACTTGCCGTTAAAAATTCAGGACTTAAAAACGACGGTGGTAACGACCAAATAGACGCTGAATTTAATTCGGCTATGGACGACGACTTTAATACTGCTCTTGCTATTTCTAATTTGTTCGGGTATTTTAAGAAAATTAAATCTAAACTTAACTCTGGCGATGATACGGCTGTAAGCGATGCTAATCAATTGGTAAAAACTTATTCGCTTTTAGGTTTATTCAAATCTAGTCCCGAAGAATTTTTGAAAAACGCAGTTAAAGAAGAACAAATTCCCGCTGAAGTTAAGGCGATTGCCGATGAAAGATTTACAGCACGTCTTAACAAAGACTGGGCAAAATCTGACCAGCTTCGTGACGAACTAACTAAACTCGGTTACACCGTTAAAGACGCTAAAGACGGTTATACTTTATCTAAAATTTAAGAACGGAAAATTATTATGATAACTTCAAAAGAATTAAGAAATAAATGGATAAACTTTTATGAAAGTAAAGGACACGTAAACATCGGTGCAGTTTCCTTAATCGGCGACGGCACAACGGGTGTTATGTTTAACGTTGCTGGGATGCAACCCCTTATGCCCTATCTTTTAGGTAAACCACACCCACAAGGAACTAAACTATGCAACGTTCAAGGTTGCGTTAGAACGGTAGATATCGATTCAGTTGGCGACGCTACTCACTTTACTTTCTTTGAAATGATGGGCAACTGGTCTTTAGGCGATTATTTCAAAAAAGAAAAAACCGCTTGGTCGTTTGAACTTTTAACAAAAGTTTTCGGTTTTGATAAAGACAAAATTTGCTCTACTGTGTTCGAGGGCGACGCTAACACACCTCGAGACGATGAAACGGCAAAACTTTTAGTTGAACTAGGCGTTAAACCCGAAAACGTTTTCTTTATGGGTAAAAAGGATAACTGGTGGGAACTAGAAGGTACTGTTGGTACTCCTTGCGGTCCTGATAACGAGTGGTTTTATCCTAGAACTGACGGAAAAGACAGCTCTGACTTTTTGACTTCAGACCGTTACGTTGAAATCGGCAACGACGTTTATATGCAGTATGAAAAACTCGAGGGTGGTAAATATCGTGAACTATCTGCTAAAAACGTTGATACGGGTTTTGGTCTTGATAGACTATTACTTTTCTTAAACGGTTTAGACGACGGTTATAAAACCGACTTGTTTAGTGGTGCGGTTAAGTACTTAGAACAAGTTTCTAATAAAGATTACGACACTGATGAAAAGGCTAGAAAGGCTATCAGAATTATTGCCGACCACGTAAGAACTTCGGTTATGCTTATAGGCGATAAAAACGGCATAGTACCGTCTAACACGGGCGCTGGCTACATTTTAAGAAGACTTCTTCGCCGTGCCGTAAGATACTGTAAGAACTTAGAAATTTCGCCCTTTGAAATGCAAAACGTTGCAAAGATTTTCATCGAAAACGTTTATAACGACGCTTATCCCCTACTCGTAGAAAAAGAAGATTATATCTTAGACGAGTTCGGTAAGGAAATTAAAAAGTTTGAAGCAACGCTAGTTTCCGGCATGAAAGAGTTCGATAAATGTATTACGGGAATTACTAGAAAGAACGAGTTTATGAGTGCAAAAGACCCCGCCTACGTTCCCGAAACAACAATTTCTGGAAAGCAAGCGTTTAGGCTTTACGACACCTACGGTTTCCCCTTAGAACTCACCGTAGAACTTGCACTTGATTTAGGCTTTACGGTTGATACTGATGGATTTAACGAAGCGTTTAAGGCTCACCAAGAAATTTCTAAAGCACAAGCAGGTTCTGCTAAAGGCGGTCTCGCTGAACAAACGGAAACCACCACAAAATACCACACCGCTACGCATATTATGCTTGCAGGTCTACGTAAAATGTTCGGAAACGGCACCGAACAAAAAGGTTCTAATATTACCGAAGAACGTTTAAGGTTTGACTTTAACCTAGACCACAAAATGACCGAAGAAGAAATTAAACAACTAGAAAATTTCGTAAACGACGTTATCGCTAGAAAAATCGACGTAGTAAAATCTGAACTCCCTTACCGTGAAGCAGTTAGTCTTGGTGCTTACGGCGTATTTAACGCCGAATCTGATGACCAAATCGTTTCTATTTACACGATTGACGGTGTAGACGTTCAAATTTGTGGTGGCCCTCACGTTAACAACACGGGCGACTTAGGTTCTTTCAAGATTAAAAAAGAAGAAAGTTCTTCAGCAGGCGTTAGAAGAATAAAAGCAGTGTTAAGATAAATAGGTAATAAAATATACTTTTATTCGTTTGACAAAGTAAAAAAATTATCATATAATGTTTAGGCTGTGTTAATAGCCTAAATATTTAAGTACCCTTAGCTCAATTGGAAACTGCGGGTGCAATTAAGAAAGCACGTCAGCGTATTTCCTACGCTATCGCTTCGGGCACAGAGCGTTTGCAACGCCCTACCCAATGGAGCATTACGAAAAACAACAAACCAAATAATTTACTGACAACTTTTATTAAGTTATCAGTTTGCACCCTTAGCTCAATTGGATAGAGCGTTGGTCTACGGAACCAAAGGTTAAAATTTAATAATCCCCCCGATTTCGGGGTTGTGCACCCTTAGCTCAATTGGATAGAGCGTTGGTCTACGGAACCAAAGGTTAGGAGTTCGAGCCTCTTAGGGTGCGCCATTTTTTTGCCCAAAACGGTATGTTTTGGGCTATTTTTTACCCATTTTTAGAATTATACCTATCTTAATTTCGCTGTTCTAACCTCGTGGGTTAGAACAAAATGTATCTTTTTTTATAGTATTAATACTAAAAGTGCAA
>JAFVOW010000010.1 GCA_017505625.1 Clostridia bacterium
TATATTATATAATTAAAACAACGGCTTGTCAAGGTTTGATAGTTTTTACAAATAAATTTTACGCATAAAATTAAGAATATTCTTAATAAAATTTTTTTCTATCGCATAAACGCTAATTTATAAATTTTTTTATACAAAAAGCCGTGCCACAATCGGCACGGCTCAATTTTTTATAAACTTATTTCAAGGTGTTGCCCAAAAAACTTATAACCTTTTCAATAGGAATAGCGTAAGCCGAGATAAATTCCCCCGTTTCTTCGCTTAGTCCAGCAGCAAAGTTAATACCTACGATTTCATAATCTAAATTTATCAAAACCCCACCACTACTACCACTGTCAATCGGGCAAGTGTGGTGAATAACTTCATAGGTAACGTTAGAAGAATTTTTATCGTTTTCTTCACCCATCGTGATAGTATCGTAGCGTGTAATTGCGCCCAAGGTTACCGTGTTTTTTTGCCCGTGTGGATTGCCTATCGCAATAACCCTACCACCGATATTACTATTCTTTTCGGCTAACGGCAAAGCCTTTAATTCGTTATTTTCTTGCTTACTTGCAGTAAAGTGAATAAGCGCCAAATCGTCGCTTGCGCTCGTCTTAATAATATCGTCGTAATCGTTTTTCTTGTACGTTAAATCGTAACGATTGCCTTGATAATCGGTAACGTAATAGTTTACTGACATCACCATTGAAGAACCCGTATAAACCACGTGGTTATTAGTTAAAGCATAGCAATCGTAAACACCCGTATTACCGTTAAAAGTGTTTTCTTCAATCTTAACGATAACCCCACTACCTAAATACTTGGTAGTCCCTTGCAAAGTCGTAACTTCGGTATACACGGTGATAACCGACTTCATAGTTTCTAAACTTACCGTGTTTATTAGCGTAGTGTAATCGGTAGCGTTAGAAAAAAGGTTTAGAGAAAACCCTTCGCACCCAAAAGAAGTAACGGATATTATAGCGACTAAAATAATTGTAAAAATTTTCTTAAGAAACTTCATATCACACCTAAATATTATTACTTTATTATTGTACGCCATTTAACGAATTTTTGCAAGCAAAAAAGTAACGGGCATAAATTAAAATTTGGTATTGCGTTTTGCTTACCCCTATGATATAATTAAAGTTAAGTTTGATTTGGAGATTTTATATATGGCTAAGTACAAACAAGTAACCCGTTTAGACGGCAAAATTAACACTTTTTGCGTGCCGTTTTTTAGAGAATTTTCGGCAAGTGATAATTCATACGACCCTTGGTACCACTTTGCAACGCACAACTCTTCTTTAAATTTTAAAGGCGACTGGTCTTATAGCGAACAAGAAGGTGTTTTAATCGAAAGCATAATCGTTGATGGTCAAACTGTTTTATCTAACGTAACGGGCAGTTTTGGGCTGCCTTTAGTGTCGGGCTACCACACTATCGAAATGGCTTTTAAAATTCAACACAAAAACCACGGCCCGTCAACTTCAAGCGCAAAATTATGGCTTAAAGAAAACGCAGTTGCTACATACGACGTCTACGTTCCCGAATACGGCGAAGTTTACTTTTGTTTAAGAATTAGTCTCGATGCCGACGTATATAAAACTTGGAAAGAAGACAACAGTGGCAGAGAAAGAGACGTAAACTACAGTTTTCAAAAATGGCACTTAAATTACTGGGTACATGAAAGCACCCTTAATGAAATATACGAAGAATGCTCTTACTGGAAAAAAGAAGGTTGTTATCAACAA
>JAFVOW010000092.1 GCA_017505625.1 Clostridia bacterium
GATTGTGGGTTTTTGGGCGTTAAAGTTCTTAAAAAATCTATTATTTCCCCAGAACTTGAAAAGGCGTCGCTTATCCCGTCGCTCACAAGCAATACTATATCGCCGTCGTTTAGGGTAGTTGTGGCAACTGCAGGTTTTAATCCGTCGATAATGCCAAGTGGCAAAGTGTTTCCTTCGACTATTTTTATTCCGTTATCGTTTATTATAAACCCGTACGGCGAGCCGTACTTGATAAAATCGGCAGAACAGGTCTTTAAGTCGATAACGCAAATATCTAGCGCAGTAAAAGCGTCTTCGGTATTGATGGTCAGTAGTTTATTGACCGTGTTTAGTATTAGTTGGTCTTGTAATCCCGCCTTATAAAAACTTTCGATAAGCGAAAGCGATGCCGACGAAATGGCTTGCGCCTGTTCGCCACTACCCATACCGTCAGACAATGCCACCAAAATTTTATCGTTGGTAATTCTAGTGGTAGAATATGTGTCGCCACTTAATAACGAGCCGTCTTTAGTCACTTTGGATATTCCAAAAACAGCGTCGAACTCGGTGGCTTTAATAAAGGATAGGTAAAGTTTATCGGTGGTTAAGTTTATGCGTTGACTTAATGTCATTTGAACGCCTAAAGTCATAGATATAACCTTTTGAAGTTCGGATAGCGAAAATTCTTTCATCATAATGATAAGGCTAACCGAAAGGCTACCTTCATCGCCGAATAATAGTAGTTCGGTCACTAAAAACCCCGATTTATAAAGATTGTCGCAAAGTTTTCGTTCTAGTTTGTTATGAAACTTTAATAAAGAGCCTGTATCAAGGGCTAATCCACGCAAAACCTCGGCAATTCCTAGTACTTCTGATGCGATTAACTGCCTACCGACCGTAAGATTTTGGTTTTCTATAAGTCTAGCGCGATAGTCGGCTAGGCTTTTGTTTAAGGCGTATAAAATATTATTGGCTTTAATACAAAACGCCGAAAGTTCTTTTGGCATATCGATAAGCGAGAGTTTACCTTTTGCAAAGCCTATGTCTATCATTTTGTTTAAGGAAGTGCAAACGTATTTTTCTTGTTTTTTGCACTTGTGGAAGTTGTCGCAGTTTTTGCATATATTATTGATGACGTCTTTTCCCATAATTATTTTTGCGTTATCTTCGTTCATACCGTGTTTTTCAAACAGGTCGAAAGCCGACGCCATTTCGGTAAATACGGTCGATAAATCGTAAAGTTTGCCTGAAAGCGCTGCTCTATTTCTATTTATAGTTTGTCTAACTAGTTGTTTTTCTCGAAATAGATAAAGTTTATCTTTGGTTGCCTTTAACAGTTCGCTAGGTATAATGCAAAAAATAAAACAACCACTGACGATACTAATTAAATTTACGTACGTATAAGAATCGTAAACCAAAAATATGCCTTGTATAAGATAATCGGCAACGAGTATGGATAGCGCGCTAGCGTATCTAGAAAAAGGGGATAGGCTTTCGCAAAATATTCCGTACACCAAAAATATGGATACGTAGTTGATATTAGAGTAATATACTGCAAGGCTTATGCCTAGCACTGCGCAAATAACGGTGGCAATACCCGTGCGATACATATAGCAAACTAGAAGTATTAAAAATACGGCTATTCCTTTCCAAACGAAGGGCGAGATAAGGTTGCAAACGCCTATTCCAAATATAGAAATTAATACGCATAGCGATAGCGTTTCGTTAAATCCAAGTTTGAATTTTAGCCCCTTTTGTGATATGGCTTTTGCTGAAATTATGGAAATTAAGGTCAAAAGCACAGTTAAAATAGCAGTAAAAATTCGTTTTTCTAGCGTTATATCGGTGGTTGAACTACCTAAAAATACAAAACCTAGCATACCAACTAAAGCGTAGGCAATATACTCAAATTGAGAATTTATTTTATAATACCTATAAATACAAATTATAGGGATGATAACTGCTAAAAAAATCGCCCCTGCGCCAAGTATCCCCACTTCGCCCATAATGAGAAAGGCTAATAGATACAGTAAAGACGTAAAAAATATAGAGCCGTTAAATACGAGTATGGCAACTAAAAGCGCGCTCGAATAGGGCAAGACTTGCCGTTCTAGATTATTAAAAACTAAAAATAATATTAAGGTTAGAACAAGTTTAACCGAAGTAGCAAAATCAAAATATTTAACTAAACTCTTCAAATTTTTTCTCCCTACAATTGACTTATCTTGCAATCCATTATATAATGAATTTAAGGGTGTATTTTGTAATCTTTTGTATTTTAATGAAAATAA
>JAFVOW010000093.1 GCA_017505625.1 Clostridia bacterium
AAAAATCTATTATGAAGTGGTCAAAAAGCACTATTTTTGCTAATTTTTTTTCAAAAAATAACAAAAAAATTTCAAAAAAGGGTTGACAGTGGTCAAAAGTGTATGATAGAATATCAGTGTTATTAAAACAAGGAGTAGTGTTTTTAAATGTCCGGTAAGAATTACGTGCATCAATTAGATGCTAAAAACAGAATGCGTATACCGGCTAAACTGCGTGAAGAACTTGGTGCGGGTTACACCGTAACGGTTGGGTCAGGCGGTTGTTTGTACGTTTACTCAGCTGAACAAATGCAAGGCGTTAAAGACACTCTCAACAAACTTAACGTTTATAGGGAAAAACAACTAAAGGCTGCAAGATATATTTTATATAATTCTTGGGAAGCAGAAGAGGACAAGCAAGGCAGAATACTTCTTCCCGAAAATTTGAGGAAATACGCTCAAATTCAAAAAAACGTTATCGTGTTCAAAGGACCTGCTTGTGTGGAAATTTGGAGCGAAGAAGTTTGGAACGATTATTTTAACGACGTTAACTTTAATGAACTTGCCGACGCTTTAGATTCTTTAACCGAAAATGAATAATTTAACTCATTATTCGGTAATGCTCACTGAGTGTATAGATAATCTAAACCTTAAAAATGGTGGCGTGTATTTCGACGGAACGCTAGGTGGTGGCGGGCATTCCTACCAAATATTAAAGAATTCATCTCCGCTAGGACGACTGGTTGCAACCGATTTAGACGATTATGCGTTAAATAGGGCAAGCGAAAGGCTTAAAGAGTTTGACGGAAGATTTAATTTAGTAAAAGGCAATTTCAAAAATTTTGAAAACGTTTTTGATAACTTAGGGGTTGAAAAACTCGACGGTGCGATTTTAGATTTAGGAGTTTCTAGTTTTCAACTAGATGATAGAGAAAGGGGATTTTCTTATCTTGCAAACGACGAAAGTCTTGATATGAGAATGGATAGAACTTCCACTCTAACTGCAAAAAAAATCATAAACGAGTATAGCGAACACGATATTAAATCTATTTTATACGAATATGGTGAAGAAAGATTTTCCGGTATAATAGCAAAAAACATCGTACAACAACGTAGAATTAACCCCATCGAAAAAATCGGTGAGTTAAACGAAATAATTTTTAATTCTATACCTAAAAAGTTCCAACAAGACGGGCATCCTTCAAAAAGAACTTTCCAAGCGTTGAGAATAGAGGTAAACGCTGAGCTTTCAGGACTGTACGAGACGGTAATATCGCTAGCAAGACGCTTAAAAAGTGGTGGAAGATTAGTAATACTAACTTTCCACTCGCTAGAGGATAGAATAGTTAAAAGAGCCTTCAAAGAGCTTAATACTGATTGTATTTGTGATAAAAGTTTCCCAGTGTGTGTTTGTGGAAAGAAAAAAGAAATAGAAATTATCACAAAACATCCAATAACTGCAACTAAGGAAGAACTAGAAAACAATTCAAGGTCTAAATCGGCAAAATTACGAGTTGCCGAAAAGATATAATCAAAAAACTACCTTATAAGGAGAAAGGTTATGGTTACAGCAAGACGTTCAAACGATATAACTTCAATTATCGGTTCTGAAAACAGAGGCGGTGTTGCTATTTTAGAAAAAAATCCTAATACCTACAATCAATTTGTAGAAGACAACAACGTTACTGAACACGACATGGAAGAAACTAAACTTCGCATGCAAAGAAATCTTGAAATGATTATGAACTACGACAAGCAAGTAACCGACACCGTAGAAGACGTTCAAGTAGAAGCACAACAAGTTTCTGAAATTACTGCTGTTGAAGATGAAGATATTTGTCCTACTTCAACGACGATGCAGTTTGGCGACGGCGACCTTGACCAAATGTATAAGGAAATGAATAGGGCGCAAGAAACCACCAAGGAAAACTACAAACTAACCACAAAGGGGAAAATTGTAGTTGCTATATATGCGGCTGTTGTAGCGGTGATTTTCGCCCTTATAGTATTAAACACGAGTTTGCTTGCAGTTCTTACTAACTCAAACGCTCAAAAGGCAGAAATTTTAACTGCTCAAACCGAACAATACAATGCGATTATGTCTGAAATTGAAAGCGTTTCACAAAACGACTACATTGCCGATATTGCCCAAAATCAATTTGGTATGGTTTTAGGTAATTAAACGTAACTTCTACGAATACATTTATAGTGTATTACGATAAAAGGAGAATCTAACAATTAAACAATATTCCATTACGGTTTTACGAAAGAGGTTATTTGCAATTTCGATTGCAGTAGCCTTTTTATTTTTGTGTATTTTTGGACGTTTATTGTACGTCCAGGTTATATGGGGCGAAGATTTACAAGAAAAAGCGATAGACCAATGGACAAGGGAAATTCCCGTTGTGGCATCACGTGGGAATATCGTTGACTGTAACGGTGTGGTATTGGTGCAAAACGATGATACGTATACTGTA
Organism: Clostridia bacterium; assembly: GCA_017505625.1. Taxonomy (GTDB): domain Bacteria; phylum Bacillota; class Clostridia; order Christensenellales; family Borkfalkiaceae; genus UBA1259. The sequence goes on from JAFVOW010000093.1 coordinate 2,457, forward strand.
TTTGCAAGAAAAAAAGCTATAAAAGATGTAGAAAAATTATCAAGAGCTTTATCAAAGGAGTTAGGTTTAAATTACGATTATGTTTACGAGCGTCTTACCAAAACGCATTCTTCAGAAGTTACTATAAAAAAGCAAGTACCGAAAGAGCAAATCAATAAACTGTTAGAATATGGGTTTGAAGGAGTTTATTATTCTAGAGATAATAGTAGAATTTATCCATATAACGATTTTTTGTCGTCGGTGCTTGGTTATACGTCTACTGACGGAAAAGGTCAGGCGGGGCTAGAACTATATTATGATAAATATTTATCGGGTATAAACGGTGAGATATTATATGAAACTGATATTGTAGGTGTAGAAATTGACCAAGGCAAAGCTAGCTATATACCTGCAACTGACGGACTTAATATAAAACTTACTATTGATTATGAAATTCAGCAACTTTGCGAGACTGCAATGCAAGAAGCAATGGAAGTAACGGGAGCAAAATCTGCTCAAATGCTGGTTCTAGACCCAAACACGGGGGCAATTAAAGGTCTTTCGATTAAACCTTCGTTTAACCTTAACGAAATACCAAGAGATAACCTAGATATGCTTAATGAATTAAGTAGGAATAAACTTGTTTGCGACGTGTACGAGCCTGGTTCTACGTTTAAGATTTTAACGACTGCTGCTAACGTTCAAGAATACTTAAATGGAAACAAGTCAGCGTATTCACTTCAGCACGTGTTTAATAGTTCAAGGTATCGATATATAGATGGTCAAAAGGTAAAGTGTTGGAGCAATCATAATAATGACAAACACTCTTGTTTAACGATACAGGGTGCGCTGAATAATTCTTGTAATCCTATTTTTGTGGATATGGCTATGGCTCTAGGTAAACAAACTATGTATAAATACATTAACTTGTTTAATTATGGCAGTGTTACTGGAATAGATTTTAACGGGGAATCACAAGGTATGGTTCTGCCCGAATCGTGCGTTTTAAACGTTGATTTGTCAAGAATAGCTTTTGGCCAAACTATAGCAGTAACAGGACTGCAGTTAGCATGCGCAACTGCTTCAGCAATTAACGGTGGAAATTACTACACACCGTATTTTGTTTCCGAAATTTACAAAAACGATGGAACTGTCGTTGAAAAAATCTATCCTAAATTAAAAAGCAAGGTAATTAGTGAGCAAGCGTCTAGTATTATGAGAACTTTATTAGAAGGTGTTGTAAAAGACGGTTCGGGAAGTCATGCGTATATAGAAGGTTATCGTGTAGGTGGTAAAACAGGTACTGCGCAAAAGTATGAAAACGGTATTATTGCTCAAGGTAAATATGTTTCATCGTTCGTTGGTTTTTTCCCAGCCAATGAACCTAAGTATCTAGCGTTAGTAATTATAGACGAACCGGTTGGTAGTTACTATGGAAGCACGGTTGCAGCACCTTTTGCAAAACAAGTTTTTGAAGGAATAATTAAACTAAAAAATATTCAAGGAGAAACTATATGAAACTCAAAGCCTTAATTAAAAACATAAAACCCGTGGACGTCATTGGAAGTACCGATATTGAAATAAAAGACGTAATTATTGACAGTAAAAAGGTAGTTTCAAGTAGTATTTTCGTTTGTTTAAGAGGAAAAGAAAACGACGGGCATGATTTTGTTAAAGAAGCTGAAAGATATGGCGCAGTTGCAATAGTTTGCGAAGAACAATTAGATACGTCTTTGACACAAATTATAGTTAAAGACTCTCGTATTGCCTTATCTATAATTGCTTCTGAGTTTTATGGCAGGGCAGATAAAAAATTAAAAATTATCGGTGTTGTTGGAACAAACGGCAAAACCACAACTTCGCACATTATTTATAAAATATTAAAAAATACCGGTTATAACCCAGGGTTAATTGGAACGATTGGGACTTATTATGGTGATAAATATATCGAATCTAACTTAACAACACCCGACCCCTTAGAATTTCATTGTACATTGTCGGATATGGTTAAAAACGGAGTAGACGTAGTTATAATGGAGGTTTCAGCACACGCCGTGTACCACAATAAACTATACGGTGTAGATTTTGAGATTGCAGTGTTTACAAATTTTACACAAGATCATTTAGATTTTTTTGGTAATATGGAAAATTATAAAAACACAAAACTTAGATTTTTTGAAAACAATAAATGTAAGTACGTTGTGTCTAACACCGACGATGAAGTAGGTAGAATAATAGCACAAAATAATAAAAACGTAATAACTTACGGGTTGGAAAACCCCGCAGACACGTTTGCTATAGAAATAAAGGAAAGGGATAGTCATTTTAACTTTGTTCTAAACTTGTTTGATTGTATATATGCGGTAAATTTATACTTTAAGGGGAAATACAACATATATAACGCACTAGGAGCATTGACGGCGTGTGGGTTAATAGGTGTAGAAATAAAAAAAGCTGTTAGTGAGTTGAGTAAAATTAAAGGAGTTGAAGGGCGTTTAGAGTGTGTATACTCTGGTGATTTTGACGTTTACGTAGATTATGCGCATACTCCTGACGGCCTAGAAAAGTCATTAAACGCACTGAAAAATGATAAAGGTAAACTAATTTGTGTGTTTGGGTGTGGTGGTAATAGAGATAACGATAAACGTAAAAAGATGGGCGAAATAAGTGGTCGTATTGCTGATTTTACGGTGATTACCTCGGATAATCCCCGATTTGAAGAACCTATGTCAATAATAAAAGAAATAGAAGAGGGTGTAATTAGTAAAACTAGAAAATATGTATTAATAGAGGATAGAACCGAAGCAATAAACTACGCACTTAATATAGCGTGTA
>JAFVOW010000094.1 GCA_017505625.1 Clostridia bacterium
AAGGAGTACGTTCATATGTCCTGGCATACGTCCTGCTACGGGGTGCACTGCATATCTAACTTTTGCTCCGCTTAAAGTAAGTTTATCGGCAAGTTTTTTTACTAAGTGTTGTGCTTGTGCTATTGCCATACCGTATCCCGGCACGATAATTACGTCTTTAGCGTTTAATAAGTCTTTTGCGTAATTTGTTTCGGTTTTTGGTTCTGCTACCGTTTGTTCTTGTGTGTTAATAGTGGGTGTTTTAGGTGCTGATGATACTGAAGTTTTACCTAAAAGAATAGACATTAGGCTTCTATTCATAGCTTTGCACATGATTTGTGTAAGTAATAGTCCACTTGCACCTACGATACCACCGATAGCAACTAGTAATAGGTCGTTAATGGCAAGACCTGCTATTGCCCCTGCAACGCCACTTAAACTATTTAATAGCGATATAGTGATGGGCATATCAGCACCGCCTACTCTGATAGAGAAAACAACGCCGAACAGTGCTGAAAAGATTGATACGAGTAAAATTCCACCAACTACGTAGATTTTTGCGTTTACGATATCTAGTTTCATAACAACCGTATACACAATCATTGAGACAATAGTTAAAACTAAACTTAAAACCGTAAATAATTGATGTTTCTTTAATACAATTGGTTTTTGGGGTAAGATTTTGTGTAGTTTACCCGCAGCGACTAAACTACCGAACAACGTAATTAAACCTACTGCTAGTGCTAAAGATGACGTGATTGTAGAAAATACGTCAAAACCACTGCCTATACCTGCCATAGCGAAAGCACCTACAAAAGCACTTGCCGCACCGCCTAGACCGTTTAATAACGCTACCATTTGTGGCATTTGAATCATTTTAACTTTAGTTGCTAAAACCACGCCTAAGGTAATACCGATAGCAACACCTAAATAGTTGCTCCAAACAGTACCAATACCGTTATATACTATGGTCATAACTATAGATAAAAGCATTGCTATTGCACTTATTCTATTACCTATTTTGCTTATATTTACCTTGCTCATCACAGCAATACCGGTAAGAACGAAAATAGATAGTAGTATCGCACCGCCGAGATATAAATATTCGCCGATTTTTTCAGTTCTAGTAAAATAGATTAAAACTATAAAGGCAATAGCAGTAATTATTGAAATAGCGTAAATAAGTACGGCGTTTTTAGGGTTTTTCTTAACAATCATGCCTAGCATTCTATCGGTTACCATGAACCCACCTATAACGTTTACCATAGCAAGGGCAACGGCTAAAGCACCGAGAGTATACGACAAAAGCGGAATAGGTTTAAAAATTATCGCTGTTGCCGTTAACGCACCTAAAACGGTTATTCCTGAAAGTGCGTTCATACCCGACATAAGCGGTGTGTGAAGTAGACTTGGTACGTTTTTTATTATAAGATATCCAACCACTGTTGAAACTGCAAAAACGCCCACCAAAATTAATTGAAAATAAATTTGTTCTAAACCGAACATATTAAATTTCTCCTTTTATTAATTCTCCCACAAGAACGCTTGTGGGAGAAAATTAGTTGCTGTGATTAAAAATTTTTTTATTATAGACCAATTGCTTCTTTAGCACCAGCGTGGACGATTTGACCGTCTATGGTAACTAAAATACCGTTTACGATTTCATCATTTCTATCAAGAACAATTTTGCCGTCTTTGTTAAGATATTTTAAGAGATTATAGATATTGTTTGCAAACATCCACGTACTACTGGTAGGAAGTTGACCGGGAATATTTTTAATACCTTCGATAGTAACGCCGTGTTTAACATCTTTAATACCGGGCGAAGTTATAGCACAATTACCGCCTTGGTCAATAGAAATGTCTACGATAGCCGAACCGGGTTTCATAGATTTTACCATTTCTTCAGTTAAAAGAACAGGTGCAAGTTGACCTTGTAATAGTGCCGAACAGAAAATAATATCGGCATTTTTAACTGCTTCAGAGATATTTTGACGTTCTTTTTCAAGCCATTCATCCGAAAGTTTCATAGCGTGTTTTCCGTCGGGAGCAACGGCAAGTTCTTTGGGGACACCGGTATCTACGATTCTAGCACCAAGTGAAGCGGCTTGTTCGTTTGCTTCAGGGCGGATATCTGCAGAATATACCACTGCACCGATAGATTTTGCAGTTGCAACTGCACGAAGTCCTGCTACTCCCGTACCTATTACGAATACGTTTGCAGGTTTAATTACACCTACGGCAGTACCAATAAGAGGTAAGAATTTTGCTATATCGCTTGCACCCATAAGCATACCTTTGTATCCTGCACAAGTACTCATTGAAGAAAGTGCGTCCATTGACTGAGCACGTGAAATACGAGGAACACCGTCTAAGGTTAAACCGATAATGCCGTTTTTAGCCATTTGCTTTACCATTTCGTGGTTAACGGGTGCTGCGGGGTGAATAAAAGTAATTAAATATTGACCTTTATGCATCATATCAATTTCGTGCTTATTCTTAGCAGTATTAAACTGTGGTTCTTTAACCTTTAAAATAACGTCTGCTTTAGCATAAATTTCTTCAGGGTCTTCTACTAAAGTTGCACCTGCTTCAGCGTAAAGTTCGTCCGAGTAGAACGCACCAACTCCTGCCCCTTTTTCAAAAAGAACGGTAAGCCCGTCTGCAACCATCTTTTTTACTGTTTCAGGGATTGCCGATACACGAGATTCTTCGTGCATAATTTCCTTTAAAATACCTACAACCATAAATCCTCCTTAAAAAACGGCTTTTTTGATTTTTTCTTTTAGCCGTATATCACATATTATAATTTTAAGCGTTTTCGTCTATATAAACACTAGGCTGACTAACCGTTGCGTTAAGCACTATATCAGTCTTTGTTTTTGAAACGCCTTTAATACCTTTAATATAGTTAAGTGTTTCTTCAAGTTTTACAATATTATCCGTCAAGATTTTAACAAAATAATCAAAATCTCCCGCAATATAATAACACTCTATAACGAAAGGGTTTTTTCTTACGGCTTCTACGAAACCATCGTTATACTTAGGATGTTCGGTTGCAACGTTCATTAACGCCAAAACGTCTTTCCCGAGTTTGGTGTTGTTAACCGTTACCGTGTAACCCGTTATAACTCCACTAAGTTCTAACTTCCTTATTCTCTCTATGCACGCTGAAACCGACAAACATACTTTTTCGGCAATTTCCGATGCGTTCATACGTCCGTTTTTAGCCAAAAGTGCTAAAATTTTACTATCAAGGTTATCCATTTTTATCCCCCCTTTGCAAAGTATAACATCATTTATTTTGCGTGTAAATGGTTTCCACAAAATTTTATTACCCATTACTAAAAGTTCGTAAATTTTACGGAATTTATGCCAAAAACCGAAAATTTTATTGCGTTTTTAGGCTTTTTTAGTTTTATTGATTTATTTTTACAAAGCAAAAACCCCTTAAGGATAAATCTCTTAAGGGGTTTACGTTTACGTAAAATATAAATTATTTAATTGCTAATATTCTTTCGGCGTTTTTATATAAAATATATTCTTTTTCTTCTTCGGTTAGTAAAAAGTCTAACGTTACGCCACCAATAAAGGTCGCAGGACTACAAACGGGATAGTCAGAGCCATAAATTATTCTTTCTTTGCCGTATTCGTCTATTAAATGTCTAAGCATACCGTGTCTAGTAATACCACTGCCCGATATATCAACGTAGTAGTTATCAGACGTTTCAAGGCGTTTCATATGACGTTCTAAACACTCGCCTTCGTTGGGGTGTGCACCTACGATAGTAAGATTTTTAAACCTTTTTACCATTTCATCCATTTGGTTAAAGGTTTGCTCCCAACCTTCAGCGTGGAAATTAAATACCATTTTATAGTGTTCGGCTGCTTCTAAAATTTCCCAAAAACGTTTATCCGAAAAATCGCTCCACCTATGTAAGTAAGGCACGATTTCACCCAAAAGTTTTACGCCAAGTTTATCCATACGTTCAATTTCGGCAATACTTTCTTTAACGTGTTCGGGGTGAACGTGAAATCCGGGAATATAAAACCCGTTGTACCTTTCTGCAAGTTCTAGCGCCAAATTGTTCATTTCGGTAATTTCAGACCAAATAGGTGTAGTAGAACTTGCAACACCACGTTTTATAACCGAACCACAAATTTTTACTATACCCAACTTTTTTAAGTTAGTTATAGTGTTTTCTTCGGATAAGTTACAATACTTTTTGTGTTGACAACTACCATATTTAGGATGATTTGGAAACGGGTGTGTATGAAAATCTATAATTTTATATTGTTTTTCCATATTATAAACCCAATAATCTTTCAGCGTTTTTATAGAACACGTATTCTTTTTCTTCTTCGGTGATTAAGAAATCTAACGCAACGCCACCTACAAACATAGCAGGGTTACAAGTAGGATAATCTGAGCCGAAAAGTATTTTTTCTTTGCCGTAATCGTCGATTAAATGGCGAAGTAGTCCGTGTCTAAAAAGCCCTCCACCAGACAAGTCCACGTAATAGTTATCAGAAGTTTCAAAACGTATTCTATGGTGTTTTAAACACGCTCCTTCAGACGGATGTGCGCCTACGATAGTAAGGTTTTTGAACCTTTTTACCATTTCATCCATTTGTAAAAAGGTTTCTTCTACGCCTAGTGCGTGGAAGTTAAGTATCATTTTGTAGTGTTCGGCTGCTTCTAAAATTTCAAAGAATCGTTTATCCGAATAATCACTCCATCTATGATGATAAGGCACAAGTTCGCCGATTAATTTTACACCGAGTTTGTTCATACGCTCAATTTCAGCAATCGATTCTTTAACGTATTCGGGATGAACGTGAAAACCAGGGATATAAAACCCGTTAGAACGCTTAGCAAGTTCTAACGCCTGGTTGTTCATATCAAGGATATCTTGCCAAATATCAGTGTCAGAAGTTGACGTACCCTTTTTTATAACCGACCCACAAATCTTTTCTATGCCGAGTTTTTTTAAGTCGGTTATAGTGTTTTGTTCACTCATATTGCAGTTATCTATATGCGAACAAATATTATAGTCGTTTGTGGGAAACGGATGAGTATGAAAATCTATAATCCTATATTTCTTTTCCATAATTACCACTTTTCGTTTACGTTATGTATTCGCTTACCTATAAACCCTACTTGCTTAAAGTCGTCGGGATTATTTCTAATAATATAGTCAACGTACGTACCGAATAAATCTGCCATATATTTATAGCCCATTGCACTTAAATGTCCACCAAGTAAATACATTTTCTTCCAATTTTCATCGTGAATAGGTGCATATTTTCTTAAGTCGATTACGTACAAAAATTCAAAATATTCGGGAAGTTTTCTTATAAACTCTGCGTGCATTTCGTGGTGATTTTCTTCGTCTTCGCCATTAATCGACCTAGGAATAGTGGTTACGAAAATTCTGCACTTTGGCTCGTTTTTACGTAGTCTTTGAATAATTCTTACGTACTCGCCAACAAAGGTACTTTTATTTTTTTCTAGGTCATCCCAGTCAACGTCTTCCATAGACCCAAACTCGATATTACCTTGTTTTACTTGATTCATATCGTTTACGCCTAAAGCAATAATGTAAGCTTGACATGCTTTTTCAGGAGTAAAACAACAAGTGTGTCCACCATAGGGGCTAAATTCTTTTGCCGTCATACCACCACGTGAAAAGTTTATAACTTCACTTCCGCATGCACGTGCTAGAAATTGTCCCCACGAATATTCGTAATAATCGTTATATCCTTTTACACCGTTTTCATCCAGAGATTCGTGTTCGCCTGAAGACAAACTGTCGCCCACGCAACCAATTTTTCTAAAAATTGCGGTATACCCGCCGTCTCTAATTATATTTTCTAAAGGATTTTTTTGCATTTTGTCACCTTTTAAATCTTTAATATTTCTTTAATTTTTGCGCCGATTACGTTTGCCATACGGTAAAACCCTAAATCGTTAGGATGACATCCGTCTACCGTACATAAATCTAAATCTTCTTTTCCAAATAAGTCGTAACCGTTTATAAAGTATATGTTTTTATCGCCTTCGGCTTTTGCTTTTTCTACAGTATCTAACGCAATAGAAATTCTTTCGTCAGTTTCAGTAGGAACTT